>JAGRJP010000217.1:0-5282 GCA_020442665.1 Lysobacterales bacterium | reverse complement strand
ATCCCTGTATGCAAGATGGTTATTCGATTCGGAATGCATTTTTATGAATTCGTCAGAAACATGCAAAAAGCCTATATACATGCAGCAGAAGAAATCTTGAATGAATCTGACATCAAGCCAAACCATCAGGCAATAGCCATAAAAACAGGCATGGATCGGCGCACTATTGCAGAGCAAAAAAACAATCCGGAAAGTCAAAACCATAACCCTTTAAACAAAATGGACATGGTGATTGTTCAGCTTCAGCTCTATTTCGCTAAAGAAGACAAAAGTTCAATTTCAAATGTAATGCTGAAATCAATCATTGATTCCATATACGCAGGACACATTCGTTCAGGCGCAGTTATTGAAGAGCTATTATCAAATAAAATTATTACAAAATCAGATGACAATCACTATAAACTCAATCTGACTTTGCAACAACAACTTGCCGATATTCAAATGATGGCTGATGAAGTTGATTTCACTGCAAAAAGATTGTTTCAAACTTACTACAAAAATATGTTTGATGATAAACATCAATATAAATTAGGGCAACAAACAGTTATCTCAACAAAAATCGCCCCGAGTAAACAAGCTAAAGTTCTCGAACTCTTAGGTAAAGAGCTCAAGATATCTAAGAACCGTATAGAAAAAATTCTCAAAGAACATGAATCCAATGTTCCGGACAACACTTATCCGGAACTTGGCGTGACTGAATTCCAGTTTAGTTCATTGGAATAGTTTGAATTAATTCGCAGAAATGAAAGATGTCTAATCATTCCATTTACAATTATTTCAAGGCTAGTAAAATACATCACAACTATATGGAGGAAAATTATGAAAATTCATAGTTTTATGATTATTGCCGGATTGTTGATTGTCACAAATATTGCAGTGGCTGATAAGTTAATCATCGACAGAGTTTACGAGTCTGAAGCATTTAACGTTCCGCAAAGAGGTTTGTCAATGAACCAGGTCACCGCAACTTACGGTGAACCTTTAATGAAGTTTGATAGTATTGGCAACCCGCCAATTACGAAGTGGGAATATCCGGAATTTTTGGTTTATTTTGAAAAAAGTTGGGTGATTCGATCTGTTGTAAAGAAAGCCGATGAAACCGAACAAGGACCCAAAGCAATAAAGTACTAATTTTAAATCAAGCCCAACTCAAGTGCTTTCAAAACCGCACGGGTACGGTCTCTAACACCTATTTTTGCCAAAATATTGGAAACATGGTTTTTAACTGTTCCTTCAGCAACAAATAATGATTTGGCGATTTCTTTATTGCTGTGACCACCGGCCATGAGTCTGAGAATTTCAGTCTCACGAGAAGTTAATGGTTCGGGCAAATCAAAACTGATAAAATCATTTTTCAAATCTTCAATGCCTTGTAGTATTTTGCGTGTGACTTGCGGACGTACCAAAGTTTTACCCTCGGCAACTTTTTTAATGCCGTCAACCAAATCTTCCAAAGGCACATCTTTCAGCAAGTAGCCTTTGGCACCGGCCTGAACTCCGGCAAGCACCAATTCATCATCATCAAAAGTGGTAAGAATAATAGTCGGAGGTAATTGCTCACGCTTTTGCAATTCATGCAAAACATCCAAACCGGATAATCCGGGCATACGCATATCCAGTAAAACCACATCCGGGTTCACTTCAGGTATTTTATCAATTGCTTGCTGTCCGTTTTCTGCTTCACCAATTACAGAGATATCATCAGCAATTTCTAATAATGCCCGAACACCTTGTCTGACCAGATTTTGATCATCTACCAAATACACACTAATCATTTTCTAACTTGCCCTTAAAATAATATTTACACAAATTCCCTGAGACTTATTCAAAATCTCAATTTCTCCATTAAACTGTTTCACTCGTTCCCGAATCCCTGTCAGTCCATTGCCTTCTCTTAATGATTGACTATCACCTGTTCCATCATCCTCAATTGAAAAAATCACTTCATTCTCGTTTTTACTAAAATGAATCCACAAATTTTTTGCCTGAGCATGTTTAATGCTGTTCGTTATCAACTCTTGGGTGCATCTTAACATTGTCTGAGCCAATCGAGGGTCTTCAATCGTATAATCTTCATCAATATCAATGTGAATATTTAATTTGGGTATATCATCCGTTAATTCAACGATTGCCTGATAAAAATTCAGATTTCCTTTATTTCTAAATGCACTGACGACATTTCTCACATCAGACAACAATAAACGAGCGATACTTTGAGCTTTTTTGACATGTTCATGGGCTTTATTTTTGGTTATATGGGAGGCAACTTCCAGATTTAGACTCAAAGCGGTTAAATGATGCCCAATCAAATCATGCAACTCTCTGGATATTCTGAGCCTTTCATTAATCCTTGAACTCTCTGCAAGCAACACTTGGGTGGCTCTGAGTTCTGAATTCAACTTCCTTAATTCCTCTTTGGCATTCTGTTGTCTGAAAGCAACTAATGATAAAACATAAGAAAATGATGAAATCCCTATCCAGTAAAATTGCAATATGACACGGCCTGCTTGCATACTCTCAAACTCTTCCCAATATTGCATATCCGCAAAAAGCTGCCATGCCAGAAGTAAGTTCTGCAAAATTAAAATCAAAACCCCTTGTTTAACCGACATAATCCAAGGCAACAGAATCGCTATGATGAGCGAGTAAAACATCCCACTCATACTAATTGTTGACCAATTGATGATATAGATGACGGCAATCATCGCAAACAGAAGCACCCATTCATCTTTATTCAACTTTTCATGCCCAAGGTGCTTGGTCAGAATAATAAAACCAATACCAAACGACAAATGAGATAACAGCCATAAAATGCTTTTCGAGTTCAACCACTGTGGATCAATGAAAACTTTCATCACAAATGGCACTGATAAACTCAGCCAGATGATTAATCCTGCTAAGCGTATCAATGAAATGTGAGAAAAGCGGTTAATCATAAATTACAACAATTGGGTAAAGCTATTAATGACGCCATCGGGATTCGATAAAGCAATATTATTTCCATGATTATAACCATGAGTCACGGAGTAAACATTGCAACCGGCATTTCTTGCGGCATTGATATCATGTTCTGAATCACCAATCATCAAACACTCCTTAATATCAACACCACATTTTTCAGCTGCAAATAATAAAGGCCAAGGGTCAGGTTTTCTGTGCTTGACATTATCACCAGCACAAACAACGGTAAAAAACTGGCTAATCATATTTTGCTGGAGTAAAAATTCGGTAAATTCCAAAGGCTTATTCGTGATACATGCTATTTTGATGTTATGAGACAACAAAACCACTAACAAGTCTTTGATTCCGGTAAATGGAACGCTGTGCTCACCAACACAATCTCTATAGGCTTTAGAGAAAATCTGAAATGCTTTTTGGAGAAATTCATCATCCGGTTTCTTCCCTGTCGAATCGCTCAAAGATCGTTCAACCAATTTTAATGTGCCATTTCCAATCCATGTTTTAACTTTTTCCAATGAAGGTTTTGAGATATTTAATTCATTCGACATTTGTGAAACAGCGAAAGACAAATCTTTAGCTGAATCAATCATTGTGCCATCCAAATCAAAAAAAACAGCTTTATATTTTAAAATATCAGCCTGCTGCATTATCTGACTTTATATTTGGCATTTGATATCTTGCGGTATTTTTTGAGTTCAAAGTTTGGACTTCCCATCAACCAGAATTTTTCCTCGACTACGGGATCGCCACCTATTCTTTCAACCAACAAAACATCACCAAAAATATAAATTTCATCATCTGATTTTAAATCAGACAATTTGATTTCTGTTTCAATTTTATTTCCACCATTACGGCTTCGCTCTACGCTTCGTCTCTTTTCAAGAATATCTTTTGACAAGCCAACAACATCCGCAATTTCTTCAGAGTTGGCCTCACTATTTTGAGAAAATAATTTTTTGTTATCAATCACATAGTAACTTTTATCATCTTTTTTTCTAAGACCTGATGATTTCAGATTCAAGTTTCCATCTAGTTTATATTGAGTGATAACATTATTCGCCAAGCGATAAACATATTGATTACCTGATTCACTAATAACAACTTTGTCATTTCTAATCAAGTCTTTATATGTAAAAACATCTTCAGCAATAACAATTTTTGGAGTATTTGTAGTAGCAGTTGTACTTTCCTTATTCTCGACAGTTTGACTGTTTTGAGAGTTTGCATTAGCGGATTTGTTAGTCGTTCTTTCATCAAATTCTAGCAAAGGCAGCTCTAAATCCGGCAGTTCCGTTTGCAAATTCACTTTTGTATCTTCGTCAAGTTCCACATCTTCTCGGCTAACTGTTTCAATCATTCCGTCAGTTGTGATTTTTTCAGGTTCAGAAGCTTCTACAGTAATTGGTGTCTTAGCTGACACCGAGCCATATATCAATACGCAAATACTTATTATCTTTTTCATATTATTTACCAATACCTCCGAGGGTCAGTTTTAACGGGTTAAGATGTTTTTCCAGTTCTTCTCTGGACAAGTCGGTATGCTCTAATGCCACATCAATAACAGCCCGACCTTCTTTATAAGCAGTTTTAGCAATTTTTGCTCCCAAATCATAGCCGATGATGGCATTCAAAGCAGTAACTAATATTGGGTTTCGATTCAATGACTCTGCAACAGTGTCATGATTGACTACGAATCCTTTAATTGCTGAATCCGCCATCACACGAATAGAATTCGACATAATCTCAATACTTTGCAGAATATTTAATCCAATAACAGGCAACATAACATTCAATTGAAAATTACCCGATGCGCCGGCAATTGAAATTGTGGTGTCGTTACCCATAACCTGTGCACAAACCATTGCCATAGCTTCTGGAATCACCGGATTCACCTTGCCCGGCATGATACTACTTCCCGGTTGTAATGAAGGTAATGCAATTTCGCCGATACCCGCTAACGGTCCTGAGTTCATCCAACGCAAGTCATTAGCAATCTTCATCATTGTGGATGCTAAAGTTTTTAGTTGGCCTGAAAGCTCAACCACGCCGTCTTGTGAACCGATTCCTTCAAATTTATTTTCCATACTATGGAATGAAGAACCGGTTTTGGCAGAAAGCTGAGCTGCAAATTTCACACCAAAATACTTATCAGCATTGATTCCGGTGCCAACTGCTGTTCCACCTTGTGGCAAGTAACTCAAACGGTTGGTTGCATCGGTGATTCTTTGTTTATTTCTCAATATTAAATCTGCCCAAGTATTTAATTCCTGAGCGAAAGTGACCGGCATGGCATCCATCAGATGCGTACGACCGGTTTTGAC
>JAGRJP010000216.1 GCA_020442665.1 Lysobacterales bacterium | reverse complement strand
AATTCGGCAAAATCGAAACACTTGAATTCAGTATATTTTTTATTCTTACAGTTTCAGCTCTTGTACTCCTGAACTTTAGAAATATTCGAAGGCGTTTTATCACCAAACCATTTTGTAATTACTTATTGCAATCCGATAATAATTGGAAGTCATTCAGTCGAATTGATGATGGTTGGTTTGCCAGTGAATTCGAGAAAAAAATATTCCGAGGTGAAGTGGATTTTGGCTTTGCGTCGATTGATTTTTCAAAAAACAAAAGCCAGAATACGGATTTATCAGAAAAAATCCAACATTATTTTTTAAACAAAAAAACATCCAGTCAAATTTCTGTTGTTAACAATTTAATTGCTTTAGGTGCCGGTTCATTACAAATTCCCGCTAGCTACAATGGTCAAGACCTTTCCATTAAAGATATTTCGATTTTGCTGAAAAACATAAGCAAATATGATTCCGTTCTTGCTGCAATCATAGGGTTGCTGAATCTGGATTCTCTCAGCAGTTTGATAAATAATTTTGCCAACTCAAAACAAAAACAAAAGTTTCTTCCACAGTTTGCAAAAGGAAATTTGACACCCTACTTAAAGCCAACATCATTATATGAAAGCATTGACAGCCAGAAATCTTCTATCGAGGGTCGTATCGAGAAAAAATTTATCGATGGAGAACAAGTTTTGGGTGTGAGAGTATCCTTTAAAGATTTGATTCTGCTTGGAACATCCAAATCCAATTGTTTTTTCATTAATGTGAATATTAAGGATTTCAATAATATTTACAGCCAGAAAACACATTTAGGTACGGCGATTTGCATCATTAATGATGAAATTAAAGGATTACAATATCAAAAAGGACTGAAGTCGTATGATGATTATCTCAGTTATTACGCATGCACCGGCAACGATATATTTATTCCTTTTGAAAATATCGTCAATGAAACATCAGGTATTGGTAAAGGTCTCGAATATTTGTATAAAAATCAATGCTATGCCTGTAATATTTGGCCATTGGGAGTGTCAATTCCAATCAATAAAACACTCACTTTAACTTCGTGGTATTTTGCTCATATACAAAAACAAAACGGCAGACAGCTACTAAGCTATAAAATTGTATTAGCAAAACTCAAGGAACAATTCAGTCAGTGTTTAAAACTTCAAATCCTTGATAATATTTCAATGCAACAAGGGTTGTCCTCACAGCCTTATCGCTTCACTGCGATTTTAAATAAAAGTTTAAATATCAATCAAACAATGAAGCAACTGACATTATTGAGGGAAATACTGGGTTCCAATTCTCACAATATCAAAACAGAAAGTCGTGTCAGAACATTTTATAAGGTCGCGCATCTGGCAACAGAACTTGATGGAATGAGCCATGAAATCAACCAGCTGCCACTAATTAAAAAAGCGGCTCTCGCCTGTCATCCTTATTACGATAAAGAAGTTCAGTTGCTAACCGACAAAAAGAATTTTGACTTGGTTCAATTTGATAAACTGGCATTTCAGCATATCGGTTATATTTTACAAAACCTGATTAAGTTATGGTTATACTCATTTAGAACTTCATTTTTTGTTCGTTTGCTTTTTCCTAAAAACAAGTATAAAAACATGATCAAAAGGATGAGTGCCAGTTTTACATTTTTATCCGATATTATTCTTATTAATTGGACGTTTAAGAAAAAAATCAACACCAGTTTTGCCGGGCAATTAGGACGAAGCATTCAGGAGCTTTCAACTTTGGTGACAATTTACTCATGCTACAAGCAATCTGTTTTTAATAACTCTGCTGCCAAAGANTTAATTAAATTTAGTATTAAGAATGGGCTTTATAACACACAAAAGTCATTGAATGACTCCATCAATCTGGCGTTTGACCGTT
>JAGRJP010000215.1 GCA_020442665.1 Lysobacterales bacterium | reverse complement strand
ACAAGCCATTTAAAAAGTCGAATGAATTTGTTCTGTAAATTCCATTTGAACAATTTATATTTGTCTATAATTCGTTCAATTGCAAGATAGACTCCATGCAAGACACCCCAGAGTGCAAAATTCCATGAAGCACCATGCCATAACCCACCTAAAAACATTGTCAGAAATAAATTTCTCATGGTTTTGTAAGAGCCTTTTCGGTTGCCGCCAAGACTAATGTAGAGATAATCTCTCAGCCAGCGAGACAAAGTCATGTGCCAACGTCGCCAAAAATCCTGGATCGACAATGCAATGTAAGGATGATTAAAGTTTCTTGGAAAACTAAATCCAAGCAACTTAGCGACTCCAATGGCAATGTCTGTATAACCGGAGAAATCAAAATAGATTTGAAATGCAAAAGCATAAACCGCTATTAACGTCATTAAACCATTCGCGCTTTCCGGATTATCAAAAACAGGATCAACAATCGTTGCTAGATTATCCGCAAAAACAATCTTTTTAACCAAACCAAGTAAAATCAACATAACCCCGGATTGAGCCATATCAAAACTGAAGTGTCTTTTCTTGTCTAATTGCTCAAAGAACTCTGAAGCACGAACAATCGGTCCGGCAACCAGCTGTGGGAAAAAGGAAATAAACAAAGCATAATCAAAAATACTTTTTCTTGGTTGCAATTCCTTTCGATAAATATCAATGGTGTAACTGAGGCTCTGAAAAGTATAAAAAGAAATTCCAACCGGAAGTAAAAACTCGAAGAATTGCATTTGGTAATCAAATCCAAGCCCTGTACTAATGTTGTTACCTGTATTTATCAGAAAATTGGCATATTTGAAGAAACCCAAAATACCAAGGTTGACAATGAGGCTAAGCAAGAGAAATTTTTGTGGTTTGTCGGAACTATAGCATTTAAGACCTAAAATATAATCCGTAACGATAGTGATATAGATAAGGATAATGTAATTCCAGCTCCATTGCCCGTAGAAATAAGCACTGGCAATGATTAAAAATAAAACTTCTGCTTTTTTTGAATACTTTCTGAGTATTGCTGCTCCGAGCAGAACAATCGGCAGAAAGATAAAGAAATGTATGCTATTAAATAACACAGCTATTGATTAGTTCCCTAAAGGAATAGTTAATCCAACGGTAAAAACACCATCACCGAACCCATCTTGTCCCGGCAATTTGGTATCATTCAAATCCAATCTGGAAACCGCTTCGGCACGCAGCCTGACATTGTCACCAAAGAAATACCAACTACCGCCAATGCCTACATTGAAATAAAGATTGGTTCCGGATTCGTCTTGCGTTTCATGGCGAATCAACCCAACGCCCATTAAAAAATAAGGCTTCCACAGCGGGTCTTGGTTGATGTCGAGAAAATTGATGCCGACACCCGTGTGTTTTAAGCCATAGTCGATATCGAAATCGTATTCATCAGCAAAGCCGACAATTTCATAACTCCACACTTCACTCATTGCTTTACCGACTCGAAAATCAAATATTTTGGCATCATTCAATTGCAAGGAATCGTCAGGAACAACTGCACCTGCATTGACATTGAAATACCAACGTTCATCAAATTTTTTGTCCTGGGACAGACCATTTGCAGAGAATAAAAGTAAAGTTATGATGAAAATCAATCGCATCGGCAGATTATAATGCATACAACACTTCTGAGACTATCAATTGTCTATTTAACTGGACAATTGTTTTCAACGAGAAGAGTTTCTCCTTGAAAAATTCTTCCTGTGAATTGAGTGTTTCTTTGAATTTTTCCAACTCCTTTGGGTGTTCCAGTCATAATAACATCGCCATCTTCCAAAGTCATAAAGCGGCTGATTTCTTCAAGAATTTGCTGGGGTTTATAAAGCATCAAATCATAACCGCCATATTGCTTGAGTTCACCATCAATCAATAATTGCATGTGGATATTCTGTGTGTTTCCATCAAACTCGACAAAATCTGACAAAACCGCAGAACCATCAAAAGCCTTGGCTCGTTCCCATGGCAAACCTTTGGTTTTAAGTTTAGACTGTACTTCCCTTTTGGTTAAATCCAGCCCAAAACCAACACCTGCCAGTTGATTATTCATGACAACAAAACAAATCTCTCCCTCATAATGGATTTCATCATTTTCATCTAAATTTATTTCATCAGAGATTGCCGAATTCGGTTTGCAGAAAATCACAGGTTCGCTTGGTGTTTCGTTATCCAGTTCTTTGATATGTTCAACATAATTTCTGCCGATACAAACGATTTTGGATGGTGTGATTGCTTTATTGTTCAATTGAATTGTTTTCATTCTTCATCCTCAGAAGTGACAAACTCACCCGAATCCCATTGACGTAAAATCTCTTCAGCATCCGCAAAGTCTTCTTCAGCTACTCTAATCGTCAATAAACCACTCGCAGGCAAACCACCCATTGCCCCTTGCAAATATTCACCATCAACACGAACATTCAATCCGGCTTGTTCAAACAAATCAAGCAACAGTTTGGCTTCGATGGAATTACTCGCTTCGTATATTTTTTTCATATATCCTCTATAAAATATTCTTTTTACGGCATCAACTTTATGAATTATCAATGAACACTTTACTATTCTAATTGTCTTAACATTATCCAGATATTTAACTATTATGAAAAGTATAAATCTAATTTTGATGGTTCTATTGGTCAATTCTCAGGCTTTTGCCTCTTGCTTAGCGATTACTAAATACTATCCTGGGAAAACGGACATGCAACAAGTACTGGAACAAGCAACAAATCTCGGAATTGATTCTTCAATAAGTGTCGATAAAATTATTGGTAAATCAGGTCAATCTCCAATGATAAAAGTCATTTATCATGCACATGAAGATACTGAGTTTTATTCAACAAATTCTGAACTCATCTGTCAGCAAAAAGGTCAGTGGAATTGTGAGAAAAAAGATATGATTAAACTCCGTTTCGACCTGAAACAAGAAAAAAATATTACAATCGAAAAGACACCAAACATTTCTGCTGAAGAATATATTGAAATTGCTTTAGCTGCTAATAACCAAAGGCCAATGTCATGGAATAATCCAATATTAACGATAGTCCCAAAGCCGGATGGAGTATTTAAAGTCACTTTTGGTAAAGGTGTATGCACACAAAATCTCTATATTCAGAGAACAAGAAAAAACGATGAAAATCATTTTCTGGTTCTTTGGGATAAAACTATTGATGGTTCAGGATGCTTTGAAGGTTGTGATAATGATTCTCGATATGTTATTTATGAGAATGGGGAGTGGCTTGAGTAACGAGCAAGCTAACTTATTTACAAAAATCCAATTACTAAACACATTTTCTTTAATTTATCATCTTGATTAATTCAATAGACACACCCCTCAACATACGCTAAAGTATGTTTGTCTAATTATTTATGAAAAATCATGAGCGAGTCTTCACGAGTTGAGTTAAAAATTGAAAACCAGATTGCTTTTGTCAGTTTGGCTCGCCCGGATAAACGCAATGCTTTAGATATGGAGATGTTTAAGGCGATTGCTGACACAATTAAAAAACTCAGAAAAAACCGAGATATTCAAGTGGTGATAGTTTCCGGTCAGGGTGAAGATTTTTGTTCCGGTTTGGATGTGAAATCAATTATGAAATCCAAATCAGCGCCACTGAAATTATTAAAAAAATGGAATCCTTTTTCATCCAATCTGGCTCAATTTGTTTCGACCGGATGGCAAAAAATTGGTGTTCCCGTCATTACTGTGATTCATGGTCGTTGTTGGGGTGGTGGCTTGCATATTGCTCTGGGTGCGGATATTCGCATTGCCACACCTAATGCTTCTTTGTCGATTATGGAGGGTCGTTGGGGCTTGATTCCTGATATGGGCGGTTTGCTTGCCCTGCGAACCCATTGTCGTTTGGATGTTGCTAAAGAACTCACATGGACTGCAAAAATCATTGATGGAAAACAGGCAAAAGATTTTGGATTAGTTACGCATTTGTCTGAAACTCCCAAAGAGGCGGCGATGCAGTTAGCTGAAGAATTAATTGAACAATCGCCTGACACGGTTTCAGCTGTCAAAAAATTGTACAATAAAAGTTGGAAAGGTCGTAAGAGCTGGGCGTTATTCCGTGAATCGTTTTATCAAATTCGTATTCTTTTGGGGAAAAACAGTCGTATCAAAGCATACAACCAAACTCATGAACCAGATGAACACAAACCATTCCTCAGACGTAAGAAGTGGTGAATTTTCAAAATTCAATGACGTTAATTATTGAGAGAAATAGATGCAAAACAAAACTATCATCATTTTGAGCTTATTGGTTTTATCCTCATGCGCTCAGAAAAATTCAGTTAAGAACTCATCAAACCTAAGTGATCACAAAACCCCTTATGAAATTGTGGAAAAAGCACCACAGAGTGATTGGCGAGATTTAGATCAGGAAAACAGTCTTTATATCAAACTCGAAAGCGGAATGGTGGTTGTCGAATTGGCAAAAGACTATGCTCCAAATCATGTTCAAAATACCAAGGCATTAGCAAGAGAGGGTATATTCGACAATACCAGTTTTTATCGGGTGATTGATGGTTTTGTTGCACAAGGCGGCCCGATGAACCCTGAAAAACTGACAAAACCTAAAAATGGAAATCTAAGTATCGACGCTGAATTTAGTATAAAAACTGAAAAACCATTCAATATCACAGCAATTGAAGAGTTTGATGGCTATGCTGATGAAACCGGTTTTTATAAGGGTTTTGCAGTCGGTCGCTCTGCTGATAAAAAAGACAATTGGTTGTTGCATTGTTATAGAGCATTTGCCATGGGTCGGGCGAACGATGTGAATAGTGGCGGCACAGAACTCTATGCAGTTATAGGAAATGCCCAACGCTATCTGGATAAAAACACAACTGTGTTCGGTCGTGTGGTTGCCGGAATGGAACATTTGCAGGCTCTCAAACGCAGCTCCGGTTTAAATGGTTCTGTTGATGTCACCAACGAAAATAAAATTATCAGCATTCAGGTAGGAAGTGATTTAGAAGAATCTGAACAACTTCAGTTACAAATTATGGATACAGCATCACAATCTTTTAGAGATTTGATTCAATCTCGTAAAAATCGTAAAGGTGAGTGGTTTGTGGATGCAAAAAATTATATTGATGCTTGTAGTGTGCCTGTTCCTTCGCGATTAAAAATTAATCAATAAACCGTTATTAGCAGTTTTCTTCGGTGAGGAGAATCGCGATGCTCACAAAGATAGATTCCCTGCCATGTTCCCAATGCCAAACGTCCATTGGTAACGGGAACAGTCAACTGGCACCCGAATAACGAAGACTTGATATGAGCCGGCATGTCATCGTCGCCTTCATAGCAATGTCTGAAAGGAAAGTTACGAGGAACGAGCTTTTCTTCAAAACTCTTAAAATCTTCCCGTACGGTTGGATCAGCATTCTCATTGATGGTCAAGCCGGCACTGGAATGTTGCAAGAAAACGTGAACTAGACCCGCATTGGTTCCTTTAATCTCATGAGCAATTGCCTGCTCAATTTCATCAGTAATCAGATAATAACCTCTTCCGGGCGTGTTGATAACAATTGGGAACTGTTTCATGGTTTGCGATTATTCTATCAAGAGATTTCACTATAGTTTTTTTTGGACTTTGAAACAACTGCATTTTTAAAAAAAATATCTCAACCGAAAGAAAAGAGAGGGCAACTTTCGGTCGAGATACGGGTTAAGCTCTATCAGCCCTGAGCTAGACGAAACTGAATGAGTGCCGTAAACAACTCATCAACAAAATCGTTTTGTTCACTGGTCAACTTATTACGAATTTCTTTCTTCATGTGTTCTTTGGCAACAATTATCTGAGA
>JAGRJP010000214.1 GCA_020442665.1 Lysobacterales bacterium | reverse complement strand
GCGACAAATTTGGTGTTATTGACAGCCATTCTTGCCAATGATTGCACCCATTTATAACCTTTGAGTGATAATTCTGATAAACGCGCATTCGCAACAACGATAGGGATATCCCTTTTTTTACAAAAGCGGAAAAGATTCGGCCAGATTTCCGTTTCCATAACAACTGCTAATTCCGGTTTTATTTTTTTTAGAAAGCGCTTAACAGCCCCCGGTAAATCATAAGGAAGATAAAGATGAAAAACACTATTTCCAAAAATTTGCTGAACGCGATCAGACCCGGTTGGTGTCACCGTAGTGATAACAAAACTGTAATCCTTATAGGTTTCCATTAAAGCTCGAATTAATGGAATCGCCGCATTCACTTCTCCAACCGAAACCGCATGAATAAGAATGGACTTTTTAAACTGTGGATTGGTAAAAACACCGAACCGCTCTTTCCAACGTCGAAAGTACGCCGGTGATTTAATACCCCGAATTGCCAAACGCAATAAAACAATTGGAGTCAACAAAGCTGTAAGCAATGAATAAAGCCGGCTTTTTATTTCTAAATCCAAATTTGACAACCTCTTGTTTGGTGCAATGGTTTTTAACGAATGACTTGGTTTGTACTCGCATCTCTGATAGTACTTGGTTTCTGCTCTTTTCCTAAAGGAGCATCAAAATAGCAGAGTATTTTATCACCAAATACATCTTTTATATCCTTAATTGAGTTTAAAACTGGTTGATTTGCAAGGTTTGCAGAGGTTGAGACTAAAGGTGAGTTTAAGTAATTACAAAGTTGTACAACGGCTTCATGTTTACTGACCCTTACAGCTATGGTTTCAAAACTTCCTGAAACCCACTCCGGTACTTTTGATGTTTTTGGAAATATCCAGGTATTGTGTCCCGGCCACGTTTTTAAGGCTCTGGCCAAATCATCGGCATGTTTCGGTTTTATCAACGGTAATATTTGTCTGATGTGAGAGGCTATCAGTATCAAACCTTTTTCGACTGCTCTTTGTTTTAAGGATAAAAGTTTAAGAACTGCTCGTTGATTAAAAGGATTGCAGCCCAAACCAAAAACAGACTCTGTGGGATAAGCTATTAGGCCACCGGAATCAAATGTTTCTTTGGCTTCATTAAGTTTAGAGGACAAGCTCATTTTTAATTCTTAACAACTTTCTTTTTAGTGGTTTTCTTAGCAACTTTCTTACTTGTTTTCTTACTGACTTTTTTCTTCGCAGTCTTTTTCTTTGCGACTTTTTTCTTGGTCGTTCTCTTTTTTGTCGCTGCTTTTTTAGTTGTTCGTAACTTCTTGTCAGGTGTATTAGCCAATATTTCCAAACACTCTTCGTGAGTTAATGTATTGGCTTCAACGTCTTTTGGAATTTTGCCATTCTTACTGCCATCGGTGACATAAGGACCCCATCGACCATTTAGAATCTGAATTCCATCATCGAAAGTTTTAATAATTTTATTGGCATCTGCAATTTTCTTCTCCTTAATCAATTCCAACGCTTGCTCTAATGTGATGTCATACGGTGAATAAGTATCTTTTTTGATTGAAACGAACTTGTTGTTGTATCTGACATAAGGTCCAAAACGACCAATATTGGTGCTAACCTTTTCTCCTTCCGGAGTTTCTCCAAGACTTCTTGGTAGTTTGAATAAATCCATTGCCTCTTCAAACGTAATCGTGTCGAGCTTTTGCCCGGGCAGAAGTCCTGCAAAACGTGGCTTTTCTTCATCGTCTTTGGTGCCGATTTGCACAAAGGAGCCATATTTTCCAACTCTGGCAGTGACCGGTTTTCCTGAAACAGGGTCATTACCTAAGTCTCGTTTGTATTGAGCCTCGTCACGGCTGACTGAGTTTTCAGTTTCATCTATTAACTCTTTGAACGGACTCCAAAACTGTTTCAGTAAAGGAACCCATTGTGTTTCTCCTCTTGACACAGCATCCAGTGCATCTTCAAGGTTTGCCGTAAAATCATAGTCAACATATTTAGCAAAGTAGCTTTGTAAAAACCGGGCAACAACTTTTCCAATGTCTGTTGGAATGAATCTTTTATTATCCAGTTCTACATAATCTCTATTTAATAATGTGCTGATAATAGATGCATAGGTTGAAGGTCTGCCAATTCCGTACTCTTCAAGAGCTTTAACCAGACTTGCTTCTGAATACCTTGGTGGTGGTTCGGTAAAGTGTTGTTTCCCGCTAATATCTTTCAAACTGCAAACATCTCCCTCCGCCAGTCGAGGCAAGTTGTTGGAGTCCGTTTTTTTCTGATCGTCTTTACCTTCTTCATAAACACTCAAGAAACCTTTCTTAATAACTGTGGAGCCGGTTGCTCTTAATACATGACCATATCCAAACTCAAAGTCAGCCGACACTGTTCCAATTAAGGCATCAACCATTTGAGATGCCAGAGCTCTTTTCCAAATCAAATCATACAGTACGTACTGATCTTTATTAACTTTCGACTTTATATGAGCCGGTGTTAATAAAGCATCAACCGGTCTGATTGCCTCGTGCGCCTCTTGTGCATTCTTTGATTTGCCTTTGTAATAATTTGGTTTTTCAGGCACATTTTCCTTACCGAAGTTTTTTTCAATCGCAGAGCGAATGCTGTTTAAGGCATCCTGAGACAATTGAACCGAATCGGTACGCATGTAAGTTATCAAACCTTGCGTGTAACCGCCGATATCAAGCCCTTCATACAGTTGTTGAGCCACTTGCATGGTTTTTCTTGTCGAAAATCCCAGTTTTCTGGCAGCTTCTTGTTGTAAAGTTGAAGTGATAAAAGGGGGTGCGGCTCTTCTTTTTCGTTGTTTCTCTGTCAGTTTGGTAACTGTTAAGCTGTTTCCTGATTGCTTTTTGAGTTTATCAAGAGCTTCTTCAACTTGTTTTTGGTTGTTTAAGTCAAACTTTTTAAGTTTATCACCATTGAACTGAATCAGACTTGCACTAAAATCTTCCGAGCCTTTTTGCATTAATGCCGAAACACTCCAGTATTCCTGCGCAACAAAAGCATCAATTTCCTCTTCTCTGTTAACAATCATCCTTAATGCCGGAGACTGAACCCGACCGGCCGATAAACCGCGTCTGACTTTTTTCCAAAGTAGAGGGGATAGATTAAAGCCAACCAAATAATCCAAAGCTCGACGGGCTTGTTGAGCATCAATCAAATCAAATGATAGTTCTCTTGGGTGGTCGACTGCATTTTGAATGGCTGATTTGGTGATTTCACTAAAAACAATTCGATAAATGTTTTTGTCTTTCAGAACTTTTCTCTTTTTCAGAATTTCTGAAACATGCCACGATATCGCTTCTCCCTCTCTATCCAAGTCGGTTGCAAGATAAATAGAGTCTGCTTTTTTTGCTTCTTTGACGATGTTGTCAATATGTTTTTTATTGCGGTCAACCTCAACATATTTCATTTCAAAATTGTTATCCGGATCAACGGCACCGGTTTTTGCTTGTAAATCTCGAATGTGACCGTAAGATGCCAGAACTTTGTAATCCTTGCCTAGATATTTCTCAATTGTTTTTGATTTTGCCGGTGATTCGACAATTAAGAGGTTTTTCGCCATAGTTGAATGTAAAAAAATCTTCCGAGTTATTAGTCAGTTTATCTATTCTTTTCGTTTTTAAATTCTAATGTATTGTGCACCGGGCAAAGCTCTTATTTTATCTTCCAGTTCCAATATCAGCAGAGTGGATGCAACTTCCCGAGCTGTCAATCCGCTATTGATAATAATGTCATCTATCGCCGTTGGTTCATACATGATGTGGCTTAATAGCTCATTATTTTCATTTTCGCCTGCATTAATATAAGGTTTATTTTCGGTTTGTACAGTTTTATTTTTAAGTAATTCGAGTTTTTCTTTGATTTGAAATGATAAAGAATGTGCTAATGGAGTGAGTTCTTCAACAATTTCCGGAGCTGATTCAACCAATTTTGCCCCTTGTTTGATTAAATAATTACAGCCTTTAGCATTAGGGTTATGAATCGAACCTGGAATAGCCATGACAGGTCGATTGATTTCCATTGTTTGTCTGGCTGTGATTAATGTTCCACTTTGAATTCCGGCTTCAATGACAAGTGTTCCCAGCGATAATCCGCAAATAATTCTGTTTCTTCTCGGAAAATTCTTGGCATGTGGTTTTGTTCCGATTGGAAATTCCGAAACCAGTGCGCCTGTTTTTGCAATTTCATGCGCTAATTCTCTGTTTTGTGAAGGATAAACCACATCAAGCCCGGTTCCGGTAACGGCTATCGTTGTTCCGCCTGCCTGAATTGCCGCTTTGTGAGCGGTGCCATCAACGCCTATTGCCAATCCACTGGTAATGGTTAAACCTTTCGATGCTAAGTCATAACAAAACGACCTTGTGTTTTCCAAACCAACTTGACTGGCGTTTCTGCTTCCCACCACAGCAATTTGTGGTTGAAACAAGACTTCCGGTTTTCCGGTCACATACAATAGAGGCGGAGGGGATTCTGCTTTTTTTAATAAGGTCGGATATAAGTCATCATCAATTGTTATGATGTGATTGTCTTCTTTTTCAAGCCACTCAAGATCAGGTTGAATACTTTCCAAATCCGGATGTTTAATCCAATCAAGTGATTTTGCAGGGATTTTAAACTCGAGCGGAAAACTTTTTTGAGAAAATACAGCTTCTGCGTTACCAAAATGATTGATTAGCTTCAGAATACGAGTACTACCCAAGCCCGGGCATCGGATTAACAATAACCAAGCTTGGTGTAAATCTGTCATTTAAAGTCCTTTTTTCTGCATTATTCCATAAGAAATTATATAACTACGGTGCCCTCACATAGTCATACATTTGAACAGGGCGAGTACCATCCATTATCATGCCGTAAGAAATATGATCATAGGTTCTAAAAATCATTATATTTGCAACATTCTCTTCTGGTAAGGTTACCTTTGATTTTGATGGTTTAAATAATGTTCTTACATCATCTTCAGGAAACATCACATTGTCGCGAATTTCTTTTTCAGGGCGATTCACATCATAAACATCACCAACATTAATTCCATCGACCGAACCTCTGCTGATAGCAACGATTTGTCTTTTTGCTGCGGAATATGCAGCATTATTTAATGCAATCACTCTTATATTACTATCTGTTGCAGCTCCTGCTTTGGGTTGGAAAAAAGCATCGAAACTTCCATCATCTAAAGGAAGAACTAAGTCGCCTTCTTTTATTTCAAGTATATTTTTACTCACTTTCATAGTAGTAATGTCACCGGTACCAACTCTGGCAACCATGGCTGTGCCGATTTCTTCAACCTCATATCCAAGAATATCAACATTCTCCCAATAAGTTCTGTCCATATATTTTTTCCAGAACCGGGTCATGATTGCTTTTCCGGTGTATTCACTTCCTTTTGACCACTCTACCGTTTCTGTTTTTCTTTCATTATATGGAGACGATTCCCAAGGGTAATCCGTTGGAACATCGCGATAAATCAAAGTAGGACGAACCACTGCAAAAACATCTCCTTGTTTGACATTATTCAGGTTTCTGACATAAAGATGATTTGGTTTTGAGCCTCTTAAATGCTCATCTTCCATTGACACAACATAAGGAGCCAAGTCAACCTCCTCCTTACTAAGAATACGCAAATTCTTCAGGAAAGATTCTATTTCACTTAAAGGTATGGTTTTGATTGCATTTTCGTGTGAAATTTCACGAGTTTTCGGTGAAAGTTTTAAAGTCGGATGATTTCTGGTTAATTGAATTGCCGGCTTGCCATCCAGATAAACCAATGACAAAACATCACCCGGATAAATCAAATGCGGATTTTCAACCTGTGGATTTGCATGCCAAATTTCCGGCCACAACCAAGGTGACTTAAGAAACATTGCAGAAATATCCCAAAGCGTGTCGCCTTTCTGTACAACATAGGTATCAGGGTGCTCCGGGTTTAACTCAATTTCAGCAAAAGCTTGAACACTGATTAATGTAACCGCAATAAAAAGTAAATGTAATTTTTTAAGCATTTCCGACAAATCCTTGATTTCATTAGTGTTTAGTTTAGCTATTTTATACAGCAAGTTAAACTAAAAAATGTGAAACAGACTGCATTTCTTGTAAAAATCCTCAATTTCAACGCCACAGGAACACAAAAAATTGTATTATTTTCTTATATTTGCGGGATTTATCATCATCCAGCCCCGATTTTATTGATAATATTGCCTTTAGCGAATTAGTCCCAATATTATTGGAAAATACAAATTTACAATACAACTATGGCAATTTTAGACATACTGACCTTACCGGACAAACGATTAAAAACGATAGCTGAACCTGTGACCGTTTTTGATGGTGAGTTAAAAAAACTAACCAGTGACATGCTTGAAACCATGTATGATGCTCCGGGTGTGGGTTTGGCAGCAACTCAGGTCAATGTTCATAAACAGGTTGTCGTTATTGATGTCTCAGAAGAAAAAGATCAACCGCTTTGTCTCATTAATCCGAAAATTATCAGCAAAGAAGGTGTACAAACTTATGAAGAAGGATGTCTGTCTGTACCTAATATTTATGCCAAAGTGAAGCGTGCCGGAAAAGTTGAGATAGAGGCTCAAGATGTCAACGGAGAAAAGTTCTGCATCGAAGCTGAAGAACTTTTAGCAGTTTGTATCCAACACGAACTTGATCATCTGAAAGGCATTGTTTTTCTGGACCACCTCTCACCATTAAAAAGAAAAATGGCTTTGAAAAAACTGGAAAAAGCGGAAGAATAAATAATTTTTCCTAACAATTGTCACCCATCGGCTTCATTCGTCAAACACCCCATTTCGTAATATTGATTGTTGTTGAATTCAAACTCACAAATAGTATCTAGTAAAAGTTTACGGGAATGTGCGGCATAAGAACGAGGGTTGATTTTGTTCACGAAAGTGACTAAAACAGGATAGCGTTTGGACATTTCTTTCAATGCAAAATCGAATAAATCCAGCAACAGAGTTGTACCGCGATAGCGTTTGTCGATGCAAACAGGACCATACTGATAGGAGTTATCAACACTCAACTGATAACCCTTGTAACTGAGACTTGGCAACTGCTCAATCATGTAAGCAAAAATCGGCCAAGCCGACCAAAACTGCCAGGACGCCGACATCACATAAGCGACCACTTCGTTATTTTCGTCAACAGCAATAAACAACCCTTGCTCCTTCTCAATCAAGGCTTTAAGCTCCTCAGGCGTAAAAGGCGTGGTGACAAAACCGTCTTTTTTATCTTCATCAGAAATACTATCAACCTGATAACGGTAATGTAATTTCAAAGCGCTTTCTATATCCGAAACTTCGGCGATTTTTAGTTTGAGATTGTTATGCATAAATTATTGAGCCGTTTGTTTGCGAAAATTGTTAAGTTCTGTCATCAACCAGTCTCTGGTTTTAATCAATTCATCACCACATTGTACAAAATACTCCTTACCACTCATGGTGCTTTTGCTAGCTGAATATTCAATAAAATCTTCCGTGGTTTTGATTTTATTCCTGAAATAATCATATTTTCTTTGAATATGTGATGCGGCTTTCTCACCGTTATGATGCTTACCATTTCGAATCATTTCGCAGGATGTGGTTTTTACAAAATTGAGTAAATACTGAACCTCCGCTTGTTGTTCTTTTGGAACATCGGCAGATGCGGAGATTGAGAAGAGAAAGAGAAGAATTAATATACTGTTTTTCATATTTTTACTAATGTTTTTTTGAATAAAATAGAAGTGACTGTCTCTTGGTTTAATTATTATTTATAAACGTCCGCATCACACGCAAACTTAGCGAGTCGAGGCAGATAGGCCGGTGTGCCCACGTTTGTTAAGCATATTATCTCGTGAGCTCATTGAGTACATCTAATTCTTCCATGAATTGCTCTTTACTGTCTGCTTCTGAAATAACTCCACCGCACCACCAAGCATTAAGCGACTTACCTTCATTAAATGCATAAACACATAGCGTTGGTTTTCTTTAAACCAGTAGCCATAGCACGAAACACTGTTAAACACTGTGAAAAGCACATTTTGTGATGGCTCGCCTTTCCATTGCTTTTCGAGCTCAAATTCAACCTTTATACGCTGATCTCCAAAAGCATCATTTGAATCGTAAAACGTAATTTTCTTTACTGTACCCATAAAGACACTTAAATGCTCATCAAACTTCTTCTGTACATCACCAAGGCTACAACTACAGGAAAAGGTAGCTGGCGAAAAAGCCATAAACATTAGAAGTAGGAAAGTCTTTGTCATATGCATAACGTCGGTAATCAGCGGAATTTTTGGTGTGGAAAAATTTGGGACAAAATGAGCGCAGCGAACCCCAAATTTTGGAATGGAGAAAATTTCAGTTGCATTGCTTTTGTTATACATTTCCTCTCTTATTGTATGAGCCTTTAACCGAATTACCATCACAATCTTGATACGGAGTTTCATAATTCATTGGAAACAGTTCGAAAGACTCAATTCCAAAATGTTTTTTCACAATGGATTCACTCTTCTGCCAGAATTCCAGTAAATTTGGATTAAATATTACTATCTCATCATCTACAAATATTCCAATCACAAACGGATCAGGGTTACATATGACACCTTCTAGTTCATAGCCGTTTAGCGTTTTGAATTTGGTGTATATAAATATCCGCATCCTGTCAGGTATAACCTCATCTAATGGAACCGGATAATAGGGGTGGTCCCCTCCTTCTTTAGCAATTTTAAGCAACTCATCAATGAATTTTTCCTCAATGCCCCATGATCGGATTTCCTCTAACTCTTCAAAATCATAATACTCCGACCATACTGCATGCTCTGCGAATAATAGAGGGGTTAAATCTCTTTCTATTCGAAAATTATTCATTCTCATTTACCGCCGAATGCATAATGTGGAGATAACTTGCTAGTCTTTTCATGGTCAGGATTGGCCATGAAAAGGCTTGTTTGAGTTCTGCTTTTTGATAGGTGGTCAGCCGTGTTGATGCTTAATGTCAAATTCCGCTCCGCATTGATTTAGTTCTTCAAGTTTATTGTATTCAATTAAACGAGTCAAATGAACCTGTTATAAAATGTATTTATGTAACACACCCCCTAATCCTTCCAATATAGTATGGAGACATAAAAAAACCCCGAAGTATTTTCGGGGTTTTATTTTTCGAACACTAAAAAGTTCCTAGTTATTCCATTTTGGCATTCTTCCCGGGGTCCATGGAGCTCCTAGAGATTCCATTTCATCTTCAAATGCTTTCACGTCATCGTTAATCTTTCTGAGTTCTTGCAATAGTTCTGAGAACTCGGAGTTAGCGATTTCGTATGAATCTCTGAATCCTTGAGGAACATTGGATTGTGATTCAATGATGCTACCAAACAGGGTGCCAATACGAGTTGAAACCGACCATGGCACAGGCTCTTGTCTGGAAGCAATGGTTGAGTCGCCATTCATTTTGGTATCAAAATCAACAAGGCGAAGTCTGAGGCTTTCCAACTTTTCTGTGAGTTGGTTGCTTGCTTGTGGTGTCAATTCGAGTGCTTTGTACAAGTGTTCAACTCGGTTGTTTATTTCACCGAATTTTTTATTAGCACCATCAACGGCTCTGCTTAAATCCGCCAATTGCTTGTGAAAGGCTTGAACTTCTAGCGGATTTTTACTCAACTCCGGAGAGTTTTCCAGTCTCTTAAGATTAAATGCTTGTGGTTGTGAAATAGCCTCGGTTTGACCATTATAGCGTTTCATTAAAGTCGCTGTGTAGGTTCCCGGTGTGGCTAATGGTCCCATTGGTGCTGAAGCCCAATAAGGAATCCATGCCGGTTGTTGCAGTTTCACCGGATCGGGTGACGGCAAACGCATGTTCCATTGCTCACGGTGGAAGCCTTTTTTATCACTGACAGGAACACGACTCACGACATTTTGTTGATTATCACGAATTTCAAAATAAAGCATTACAGCTTTTTCAGTATCTTCTTTCCTCAAATCATCCCATGAAGGATAAAGTGTATCTTTCCCGTCTTTTTCAAGCTCGATTTCTTTTTTACGTCGAGTTTCTTTAAGAGATTTATAACCATCTTTCAGATAGTATGAAAACGTTACACCATACGCCGGATTTTTCGCGGTGAAATAGTCACTACCTGAAGATCCTTTTTCGCGATCATCAATTCGATCGCCTTCGATATACAACCATGAGTCTTTAACAGGGAACAATGTGGCTGCTGATTTTTCCAAATCTGAGGTTTTAAATCTCAAAGGAGAGTAATCATCAAGGATGTAAACACCACGTCCGAAAGATGCGACAACCAAGTCGTTTTCACGGCGTTGNATTTCCAGATCGCGAACGGCTGTGGTTGGAAGACTGGAAAATTTATTCCAACTGTTTCCACCGTTTTGAGTGAAAAACAAGCCAAATTCTGTTCCGACAAATAATAGATTGGAGTCCACATGATCCTCTACAATTGTGTGAGCAAAACCTCTTTCAGGAAGATTTCCTGAAATCATTTTCCAACTTTTACCTAAGTCGGTTGTTTTCAGAACATAAGGTTTGAAATCTCCGCGTTTATGGTTGTCAATCGTGATGTATGCGGTATTTTTATCATGTGATGAAAACAAGACGTCTGAAATATAAGACATGTCAGGAACTTTCGGGAATGATTTGATTTTATTCCAGTCATTTCCACCATTAGTTGTGATGCTAACAACACCATCATCAGAACCAACGATAATTCGCCCTTCAGCAAGTAAGCTTTCAGAAATTCCGATCAAACTGCCATACATGGATGTGGAAACATTTTTCGCAACCGAATCGACACTCCAAACCCGATCCATGACTTTGAGTTTATTTCTGTCGATTTGTTGCGTCAAATCAGGGCTAATGACTTTCCATGAATCACCTCTATCATCTGATTGAAACAGTTTTTCTGCTCCATAAAACAAACGTGTACTTTGATGAGGGCTGATGATTAATGGCGTGTTCCAGTTCCATTTGTAAGCGTTTTCTCCTTTTTGCGGATGTGGTGTGATATAAATTCTTTCATCAGTACGACGATCAACTCTTGCCAACCCACCGTATTGGTATTGTGCATAAACCAAATTCGGATCATTGGGGTCAATTTGAGCTTTATAACCATCTCCACCCAAAATAATATCCCAATCTGCATTAGTTACGCCATGAATACGAGTGGTTCTGGAAGGACCACACAAAGAGTTGTTGTCTTGTGTGCCACCACAAACATTGTAGAAAGGTTCGGCATTATCTGGGGTGATGCGATAAAATTGTGCCAAAGGTAGATTGCGAATGTGTCTCCATGTTTGTCCACGATCATAGGTTTCATAAACACCACCATCACCGCCGATGAATAAATGCTCAGTGTTGTCAGGGTCTATCCATAAAGCATGATCATCGACATGGCGGAAAGTATCGGACAGTTTGGTCCAGGTTTTTCCGGCATCTTCAGATACATGTGTAAAGGTGCTGAGAGAATAGACTCTGTCAGGATTGTGTGGATCAACTATTAATTCATTGTAATATTGCGGGCTGGTGGTCATATAACCTGATTGTTTGCTGAAGTTTTCACCAAAATCTTCAGACATAAATACGCCTTGTTCTTTTTTATTGGACTCAACAATCGCGTAGATTCTGTCGGGATTAGACGGAGCTCCGGCCAAGCCAATTCGTCCCATGTGATCTTTAGGTAAAGATGATTTCACCTCATTCCATGTTTTTCCGCCATCTGTGGTTTTATGGATTCCACTTCCGGGGCCTCCATTAATTAAAACCCAAACATGTCTGCGACGCTGATAGGTACTGGCAACAATATTATCCGGATTGCGTGGATCAACCACAAATTCATTCACACCGGTAAATTTATCAATATTAAGGATACGCTCCCAGTTTTTACCTCCGTCTGTGGTTTTATAGAGACCACGATCGCCTCCATCACTCCAGAGCGGACCTTGAGCCGCAACTAAAACAGTATCAGGATTTTTAGGGTCAATCCAGATTTGAGAAATATGACCTGAGTTTTTCAAACCCATGTTTTTCCAGGATTTTCCGCCATCAACTGATTTATAAACACCATCACCAAAAGCAACGGACCTTTGCGCGTTATTTTCTCCTGTTCCTACCCAAAGAACCAAAGGATTGCTCGGATCAATCTCAACAGTACCTATGGAATAAGAACCTTCGTTATCAAAAATCGGCTCCCAAGTAATAGTGTTATTTGTGGTTTTCCACATATTTCCGGCAGCGGTAGTTACATAGAAGACCTGCTTGTTTGTTGGATGAAAAGCAAAATCGGAAATTCTTCCGGAAATCAATGCCGGACCGATATTTCTTAACGGAATTCCGGCAAGCGGACTTTCCTTTGGTTTATCTTGCTTATTTTGTTTCTTCGCGTTGACGGTAGCTGAAAGCATAAAAATACTTACAAATACCAACAATAATTTGCTTAATCTTGTCATCATATTTTCTCAAAGTTCAAAACTTCAGTGATTTTAACAGAGATAGAAAGATGTTGGCAGAAATAACGGAGATATTTTGAATTGTCAGGGTACAAAAAAGCAGGTGATAAAACCTGCTTTTTAGAATTGCGATATCTAAAGAGATTATCTCTTCATGGAAGTAAAAAACTCTTCGTTTGTCTTTGTGTCTTTGAGTTTATCCAGTAAAAACTCAATGGCTTGGACATCATCCATAGGATGCAGAATTTTACGCAAAATCCATGCTTTGGTAAGAAAGTCCTGATCAACGATGAGCTCTTCTCTTCGTGTTCCTGAACGATTAATATTAATTGCCGGCCAGACACGTTTTTCGGCAATTCTTCTGTCCAAATGAACTTCCATATTACCGGTTCCTTTAAACTCTTCAAAAATAACTTCATCCATTTTCGAGCCGGTATCAATCAAAGCAGTTGCGATAATTGTCAAGCTACCGCCTTCTTCGACATTTCTTGCGGCACCAAAAAATCGTTTAGGGCGTTGCAATGCATTGGCATCGACACCACCGGTTAATACCTTCCCGGATGATGGAGCAACCGTGTTATAAGCACGTGCCAGACGCGTGATAGAGTCCAATAAAATAATGACATCTTGTTTATGTTCTACCAATCTTTTAGCTCGTTCAATCACCATTTCGGCAACCTGAACATGACGGGAAGCCGGTTCGTCAAATGTTGAAGCAATCACTTCACCACGAACCATGCGTTGCATTTCAGTCACTTCCTCAGGACGTTCGTCAATCAGCAATACAAATAGTTTACATTCAGGATTATTGAGAGCAATATTGGTTGCAATATTCTGCATCATCAGTGTTTTACCGGCTTTCGGAGGTGACACAATCAAACCCCTTTGCCCTTTACCAATCGGCGAAATCAGATCAATGATTCTGGCAGTTAAATCTTCCTTCGAACCATTTCCACGCTCCATTTTGAGTTGATCTTGCGCAAACAATGGCGTAAGATTTTCAAACAAAATTTTACCATGAGTGTTTTCAGGTGGCTCGTAATTCAGTGACTTGATTTTGAGCATAGCAAAATATCTTTCAGACTCTTTGGGAGGTCTGATTTTGCCTTCAATCGTATCACCGGTTCTTAATCCAAAACGTCTGATTTGGCTCGGTGAAACATAGATATCATCTGGTCCGGCTAAATAGCTACTATCCGGAGCTCTTAAAAAGCCAAAACCGTCAGGTAAGACTTCCAACACTCCTCCGCCATAGATGTCCACACCTTGTTTGGCTTGTGATTTTAGAATATTGAATATTAAGTCTTGTTTGCGAAGCCTGGAGCGGATTTCTACTCCTGATTCAGCGGCTATTTCGGTTAATTTCTTGGTTGAATATTGTTTTAGTTCTGATAGGTTCATAGTTAAGTTTTATGCAGAAAATTTGTTTGAATTTGTTGTGTAAGTTAGCGCCACGAAAGAACGCAGAAGTAATTTTTTAGTAATTTTTTTATTTTGAAATAGAGACGAGATAATTTGTCTCTATGTTGAACAGCTATAAGTTAACACGTCAGGAAGACTGTCGCAACTAAATTCTTAACAGACTTTGTGATTTTTATGGTTTTATCTTCGATAATGTCATACCGAACACTTGAATCGTTCAAACGTTCGGTATTCATTGATTTTGGAATTAAGCTGTGTGTTTATTCAGCATTTCAACCAATTGGCCTTTTGATAAAGCTCCAACATGTTGATCGACAACTTCACCATTTTTAAAGACCATCAAAGTAGGAATACCTCTAATGCCCATTTTGATCGCTGTATTGCGACAAGATTCTGTATCCACTTTTACAACTTTAACCTTGTCTTTCATCTCATCAGCGACTTCATCAAGAATCGGAGCAATCATGCGGCATGGTCCGCACCATTCTGCCCAATAATCCACTAAAACAGGAACATCGGAATTGATGTCGGTTTCAAAACTGTCGTCAGTAGCATGTTTAATATTTTCACTCATTTTCAGTGCTTCTCCATAATTAGATATTCAGCCAGTAATAATGGGGTGAAATCAGGAAAAATTCAATGATTTCACCGATTAAATTTATTGATTGTTCTTTTTTACATCATTCCAAAGTTGATCCAAAGTTGCCAAATCATACTTGGATTGTTCCGGATGACGCTGTCGAGCCAGATTTTCAACCTGCAAGAATCTTTCAATGAATTTTTCATTCGTTCCTTTTAGAGCAACTTGAGGGTCCACATTCAAATGTCTGGCAATATTGCAAGCAACAAAAAGTACATCGCCGGTTTCGTCAATAATTTCTTTTTGATTTCCGCTTTTCATCGCTTCTCTCAGCTCTTCAAGTTCTTCTTGCATTTTATCAAAGACGAAATCAATGGATGGCCAGTCAAAGCCGATTTTGCCGGCTTGTTTGGTCAGTTCAACAGCAACTTTCATTTCTGATAAATTGTTGTTGCTGATAACTGCCGATAAGATACTTTGGTTTTCTTTCATTAAGGTGGTAGCGTAATAATAAAGTGAGCTCCTTTCAGTAGCTCGTGATATTTGATTTTAATTGTGCCTTGATAGGATTCTACAATATCGTTCACTATTGATAAACCAATTCCATGACCTTTTACCTTCTCATCACCACGCACGCCTCTTCCAAGTAGTTCGCCGCTTCTTTCAGGTTTGATTCCCGGTCCATCATCGGCAATTTCAATAGTTAGTCCGGTTCTTTTTCGATTTTGATGAATGAGCGTTTTAATAGTCACAGATACATTTCGATCACACCATTTGTAAGCATTTTCCAGTAAATTGCCCAGCAGTTCCATTAAATCGCCATGTTCACCAAAAAACTCTGCTCCGGGTGCTACGGCGATATGTTTTTTGACTTTTTTATTATGATAAACTTTATCGAGCGTTCTGATAATTTGTTCGAGTTTGTCAATGACCGGAATTCCGACCGTAAATGTCCGGTGACCGGCAACAGCCGCTCTTTTGAGTTGATACTCAACGATTTCATTCATATTGGCAATTTGCTCCTTAACCAAATCTCGATTCACGTCTTGTTTGTTTTCTACTGCCGTGTTCATGATTGCCAATGGAGTTTTTAAGCTGTGTGCCAAATCACCCAGAGTTTTCCTTTGCCTGTTTAAATTGCCTCTTTCATTTTCAAGCAAGCGGTTGAGATTGGTCGTTAAGCCTTCAAGCTCAGAGGGATAATTGTCGCTGATAGAGTCGATTTGACCCTTTTCTAACTCGGCAACATCAATTGTCAGGCGTTTGAGCGGGTTTAAAGACCAATACATGATTAAACCTTGAATACCTAGCAAAATAACGCTGGTAAGTAACAACCACATCCACAAATTATTTTCAAATTCACGAAGTTCACGAAAATAGTTTTTTGCATCTTCGGTGACACTAACAATAAAAGGGACATCTCCATTTTCAGTTTCAAAAATCAACCCTTTGCTCATTCTGAAATAATCATTTTGCTTGTGTTTCAGAGGAGCATCAAAAGTTGTTTCGCCGACCGGCACTTGCTGAGGTTCAGGTAAGTCAACACCAAGCATTGAGTCAGAGTGCCAACGATAATCAGCACTGATAACATGAGCATAAATGCCGGATACCGGTTGTGTTAGTTTTGGAATCGGTAAAATTTCATCAACCTTAATGTTACCTTCGGGTGTGGATTCGACCACTGAAATCAGTGCAAAAACATAACCTTCAAGTCGTTCTTCCACAAGATTCATGGTTTTTTCCTGAAAGGCTTTGTCCATGACAAAACCAATTAAACCTAAAGCGACAAACAACGCCACTGTTGCAATAGTGAGCAAACGGTTGGTTAAGGAAAACTTCCTCAAAAACATTAGTCTTCAGCAGGTGGACGCATCCTATAACCTCGTCCTCTCAGTGTCTCTATGGTTTTATGTTTACTGTTATCAGGTTGTATTTTCTTTCTCAAGCGTCCGACAAATACTTCTATGACATTACTGTCTCTATCATAATCCTGATGATATATGTGTTCTGTGAGTGTCGTTTTAGAAATCACCTCATTCTGATGTAACATGAGATATTCCAACACCTTGTATTCATAAGATGTCAAATCGACGACCTTATCTGCAACCTTAACCTCTCCGGTTGTTGTATTCAATGTAACCTCTCCACAAACTAATTCAGGCGAGGAGAAGCCGGCTGAACGTCTGACCAAGGCATTCACTCTTGCCAGTAGTTCGGGAAAATGAAAAGGTTTCACCAAATAATCATC
>JAGRJP010000213.1 GCA_020442665.1 Lysobacterales bacterium | reverse complement strand
ACCCTGATTTTTTTCTATCCACAACAAACAGGCTCATTCATGTACTTCCAGTTTTAATATGATTCAGTTTTTTTTACATAGAAAGTTTTGGTTGCCGATTGTTTTGATTATTGGAATTGCTGTTGTACTTGAGTTATTGTTAAGGCTTGGTATTTACGATGATTTTATCAAGCCCAGATCATATTTAGGAAATGCTGTCTACAGAGAGAAAGCATTACAAGATTTTGGTTTGGAGAATGTCCATTGGATAACCATCGGTGATTCTCGATTGGACTGGGGAATTGAACACGAAAAGATTCTTAAGCTTCAAAAAGACAAGGGAATTAATCACTTGAGGATGTCTTTTGAGAGTTCGAATTTTTTAGCGTTACAATCAACTGTAGAATGGTCTATGGCAAATATGCCAAACCTGGAAGGTGTATTTCTTGGTGTTGGAGAGAATAATTTTGGTCACTATGATGATGTTTCCAAACAATACAAAGTCGCCTGGCCATTTAGAGACTTTATCAATTATGATGAGTTTAAATACTTTCACCCTTATTTCTGGAAGTTTAGTTATATTTCTAGATTTGCGTTATATGTTTATTTTTTTGATATTAAAGAGCTTTTTCAAAAAAGCATGATTCGGTTCAGGCAAATTAGTCACTATCAATCAAAAGAGCATTCAGATATTTTCTCATTCAAAAGAGATTTACCAGATGATATTTGTGAATTTGAACTTAATAGTATTCAACAATGTGTTGAAACAGCTAAGAAAAAAATGGGACAAGTAGAGAATAAACAAGCGTTTAATTTTATACAATTAGTTTGTGGTAATGATTATAGTCAACGTAGAGCTCAAAATAACACTCCATTCCATAAAAAAACAGCCGAGGAGCAATTGCAAATATCGAATAACTGGAAAAAACTATTCGATAAAATTTTTAGTAATGGCAAAAAACTAACAGTTGTTTTATTGCCGGAACATCAAATGTTCAACTATGCAGTGAAACCAACAAACTCTGTCGAAACTATGAATATGGTGTTAGATAGTTATAGGAGCAAATTAGAATTTGAAGTGATAGATTTTAGAAATCTATTTGTCGAAGATTCAGCCCATAAAGAATGTGAGTATTTTACAGACCCTCTTCACCTCAATAATTTAGGAATGACAAAACTTACACAAGCAATTGTTGAAAGACTACGTGAAAAGTAAAATGAAAAGGCCTGAATAAGACCTTTTCAATACAGAAAATTACAATCTTTCAATCACCGCATCGGTGAATTCAGCTGTTTTAGAAGAGCCGCCTAAATCACCGGTTAATCTGTCTTTATCTTCCAGAACAGAGCGAATTGCATTGCGGATTTTAATCGCCTTGTCATGCATACCGAGATGTTCCAGCATCAAGGCAGCAGCCAGAATCAACGCCGTTGGGTTGGCGATTTTCTTCCCGGCTATATCCGGAGCTGAGCCATGAACCGCTTCAAAAATTGCTGAATCCGTACCAATATTAGCGCCCGGAGCCATTCCAAGACCACCAACGAGACCGGCACACAAGTCAGAAATAATATCACCAAATAAATTTGTTGTTACAATGATGTCAAATTGCTGAGGATTCATCACCAGTTGCATGCAAGTGTTGTCAACAATCAATGAGTTGAATTCAATTTGAGGGTATTCCTTAGCGATTTCTTCTGCGACTTCCAGAAACAAGCCAGAAACTGTTTTCATGATGTTTGCCTTGTGAACGGCAGTCACTTTTTTTCTGTCCGCTTTAACTGCAATATCAAAAGCATAACGGATGATTTTTTCACAGGCTTCACGAGTTACTACAATTTCAGATTTGGCAATCGTTCTTTCTTCATTGATGGTTTGACCCTCTTGACGGTAAGCACCTTCGGTGTTCTCACGAACAGTAATGATGTCAATGTTATCAAATCTGGCTTTGGTTCCCGGAAAAGTGATAGCCGGGCGAATATTGGCGTAAAGATTAAAATGACGGCGCAGAGCTACATTGATGGAACTGAATCCTTTTCCAACAGGTGTTGTCAGAGGCCCTTTCAGACAAACCTTGTTTTTTTCGATTGCTGCCAATGTATCTTCAGGCAAAAGTTCACCGTGTTTCTCCAGAGCCATCAGTCCGGCATCAACATATTCGTATTCCAATCCTGCATCAATTGCATCCAGAACCCTTATTGTGGCATCCATGATTTCCGGTCCGATGCCATCCCCTTTAATTACTGTTATTTTATTATTCATTATAGATTCGTCTGTTGTAAAATCGGTGCGTATTATACAGTTATCACAAACCACATTCAGGAATGAAGAAAAAAATAGTCGCAATAACATCCTCCCGGGCTGATTACAGCCATCTTTACTGGCCGTTAAAACTTTTGGAACAAGACAAATCGATAGAATTGAGTATTTTGTGTTTTGGCCCTCACCTGTCTCCTGAGTATGGCGAAACATGGAAAGAAATCATCAATGACGGATTTAAAAATGTCAAAACTATCGAATGTTTGCTCAGTTCGGATTCAGACGTCGGTATGGCAAAGTCTTTGGGGCTCGCAACATTAAGCATTGCTGATTATTTGTCTGAACTTCGCCCTGATCTGATGTTGATAATTGCTGACCGTTACGAAATGCTGGCTCCTGCTAATGTGGCTTTAACATTGCGGATTCCGATTGCACATATCGAAGGTGGTGATGTTTCTGAAGGAGCCATTGATGATGCGGTTCGTAATGCACTGACCAAGATGAGCCATCTTCACTTTACTCCCAGCAAACAGGCTATGGGACGGGTTATTGCTATGGGAGAAGAACCCTGGAGAGTTCATCTCAGCGGAGCTCCTTCTTTGGATCATTTACGACGCAGTGAAATCCCGACTCGCTCAGAGATTTTAGGTCAGTTTAATCTCAAAGATGATGAAAGTATCATTGTTGTTGCCTATCATCCGGTCACAATGCACAGAAATTCTAATCTTGAGCAACATGCTGTTTTTGATGCATTAGAACGACGAAAAGAGCAAATCGTGTTTTGTTTTCCCAATGCAGATACCGGCTCGCACAAAATCATGCAGCAAGCAAAAAAGTTCTGTGAAAATAATAAAAATGCTCAAATGCACATCAATTTACCGGCACAAACTTATTGGGGATTGTTAAAGTGTGCCAATTTAATGCTGGGGAATTCATCCAGTGGCATCATGGAAACCGCCTCTTTACAATTACCAACAGTCAACATTGGTATTCGACAACTAGGTCGTGACAGAGCGGGAAATATCATTGATGTTGAAGCAGATAGTATAAAAATCTCGCAAGCAATCGATAAAGGTTTGAGTTCAAATTTTAAACAGTCAATCAGAAACATTTCAAATCCTTACGGCGATGGCTATGCCGCGGAAAAGATTGCAAAGGTTCTGTCCAAGTTGGAAATCAGCAATAATTTGTTATTCAAAAAAAATATTCTATGAAATACCCATTAGCAAAGCCGGAAATCACTCAGGAAGACATTGATGCAGTCACTCAGGTTTTAAAATCCTCTGCCCTTTCTCGTGGCCCAACTGTTAAAGAATTTGAACAAGCCATCTGTCAGTCTGTAAAATCTAGATATGCTTGTGTTGTGAGTTCAGGAACAGCCGGACTGATTATGGCATTGCAGGCTCTGGGCACTCAATGCGGTGATGAAGTGATCACCGTTTCCTTCACCGTCCCGGCTACAGTTAATAGCATTACTGCCGTTGGTGCAGTACCTGTGATGATTGATATCGAGGCCGAAACTTTGGGAATGTGTCCAACATTGTTACAAAAAGCGATTACAAACAAAACTAAAGCGATTATTGTGGTTCATGCCTTTGGCAAAGCGGCACAAATTGAAGAGATTATAAACATTGCCAAGCGACAAAATATTTCTGTGATTGAAGATGCCTGCGAAGCGATAGGCAATCAATACAAAGACAAACACTTAGGAACATTCGCTGACATCGGTGTGTTTGCCTTTTATCCCAATAAACAAATCACCAGCGGTGAAGGAGGAATACTGGTCACCAACAATAAGCGATACCACGAAAAATTCAAGCTACTGCGAAATCATGGTCGAACCATGAACGGCGATTTGTATGATCAAATCAGCTTTGGCTGGAATTTTCGCATGAGCGATATCAATGCGGCTTTGGGTTTGTCACAATTCAAGCGATTACCACAAATCATACAAAAACGACAACAAATCGCTGAATGGTATGATGAAAACCTCAAAGACATTGCAGAAATTGTTAGTCCACAATTTAGCATAGATGAGACTCAATCTGCTTGGTTTGTTTATGTGATTCGCTTGCTCAAAACGGAGAGAGATAAAGTTATTTCAGAGATGCAAAATCGAGGAATCCAGTGCGGTCGCTATTTTGCTCCGGTGCATCTGCAACCTTATTACCGGGATAAATTCCCGGATTTAAAACTTCCGGTCACTGAAGAGATTGCCGCTCAATGTTTAGCATTGCCGTTTTACAATGAGTTATCAGAGGAAGATGTACGAGTTATTTGTGATAAGTTAAAAGAATTTATCCGCAGATAAATTTCTTGTTATTTTCTTCTAGTTACTTTTGTTCGTGCAAAAGTAACCCAAAAGCACGCCCTCCATTCCGGCCTTCGGCTGCCTTCGATGCTCCAAATATTCGGCGCTTCATAAACTCACTTCGTTCGAACAGTATGAAGCTTAATTCCGAATATTTCTGCGCGTCTCAGCGTCATGCAAGGGTTTATTCTTCGCCAAGCAATTAAATGTACAGATAAGGTTGGATTAAATAATTTGTTAATCTATTTTTTTATTCTAAGCTATTTGATAGGATAGAAGCGGATGCAGATAAAATCTAGTAAATATGTTGTGTAATCTATTTGAATTGTACAATATGATACATAAAAGCATCATCAATCTAACGATCGATAAAAAACTGTATTAAATATGAACATTATGGATAAATATTTAGACCAATGTAAAGCACTATCTCTTACTGCAAGAATGGCAATTGCTTTGTTGGTTTTTGAAAAATTTTGCAAAAATAATGACTTACAGATTTTTCAAATAAAAGAATTGTCAGATTACCTTTGGCAATGGCCTCTGATAGATGGTCCTGATCAATTTGAACCATGGGAAAGATCCAGACCAGAACTTGTGAATTATGGTTTAGGCGATGAACCTTCAAATCAAGTGTTAAGCGAATTGGTAAAGCGTGGCATAAGTGAACATAGATTTAGAAATATAGTGGGAAGTTTAACTGAGATTCTTTGGTCAAGTTTTTGGGGTGCTGCCGAAGATGAATCCTCGATAAAGTTTTTACGAAATGTAATATATTCGTGCAAAATAGAACCATTACCTGTTTTAACACCTTTTCGTTTTTCTTTATTCACTGATGGAGAAGGTTGGGGGAGGAAGTTGACAATAGAGGATCGTGATTTTTGGAGAAATTCACAGATCATTTCTGACCTGATTCGGGCTTGATTTATATGCCAGATATAAAACTAAGTTTCAGATAACCATATAAAAAATAACCAAGCTATGAAAGCAATTATTCCATTGTTATAATTAATTAAAAATTAGTATACGGATCAGTTTTCATTCTGGGATTTGCAAATATGGGAACAATCAGCCCGACAATGAGTCCCAGAAAGAACAACTGCACTCCCAGGAATATCAGTTTGTTGGATTGGATTGTTATCAAACTCTGATTATTCATCTTCTATTTGTGTTACCGTGTCAAATTCACTGGTTTGTGTTTCTTCACCACAATATTGTCCTCGATACGAATACCGCCATAAGGTTTAAAGTCTTCCACTCGTGACCAGTTAATGTATTTTCCAAGACCTTTGGCTTTGGCATCATCCAGAAGCATGTCGATGAAATAGATTCCGGGTTCGATGGTGAGGACATTGTTTTCCTGCAAGGTTCGGGTTAAACGTAGGAAAGGATGAAGTTCTGGTGGAGAAAGTGTATTGCCGTTTTCATCAGTCTGGCGACCGCCGATGTCATGTACTTGCAATCCCAGATAATGCCCAAGACCATGTGGAAAGAAAACATTACTGAGTCCGCTCTCTAAAGCGGTTTGCGCATCACAACTGATAATATCAAAGTCTCTGAGAATGTCTGCCAATTTCATATGGGCTTGTATATGCAGATCGATATAACTGGTTCCAACAATGGCTTTTTTGCCAATTTTCCTTTGCATTTTATCAACGGCTTTAATCATTAGTTTGAACTCTCCGCCTTCATAAGCATAGGTTCGGGTGATGTCTGAGGCATAACCGTTTACAACACAACCTGCATCAATCAGGAAAGATTTCAATTGCTTTTTCGGCAGACGATGTCTTTGCATGTGTTGATAATGTAAAACCGCTCCATTCTGGTTTTGGGCGATGATATTTCCGTAAGGAAGTTGGTATTCATTGTGATTGGTAGCTTTCATGTAGGCAACATGAGATTCAAATTCGGATTTGCCTTTTTTGAAACATTTATAAGCGGCTTTGTGACCTTTTAATGCCAGTTTATTGGCTTGTCGAATATTTTCAATTTCATAATCGGTTTTGCAGGCACGATGAAAGTGCACATAATCCATATAAACTTTAGGATTGTGCTGCAATGAATCATGCTCGCAGGAATTTGCCTGACCAATCCACGCATGATTTTGTAATTTGCCATAATCAGGAACTTCTTCTTTACAAGCCACAGGAATTATATTGAAAAACTCCGTCCATTCACCTTGCGGAGTTGCAGGTAAGGAGTGCCAATAATCTTTGGGTTGATACAAATATAAAGTCGGTTTTTTGCCGGGTTGATAGTGAATGGTGCAGTGTGGTGTTTCGGTAATCGGAACCAACCATTTGAAATGCGGGTTACAGGCAAAAGGATAAGGCATATCATCGAGAAAATAATTTTGCGCATGTCCTGAATAAATCAAAACACCATCCAGATTGGCTTTCTCCAGTGCTTTATTGATTATTTCGGAAACATATTTATAATGATTGCTGTACATCTCTTTTATCCTGTAAAAATAAGGAATTATACACCATGTCAGTCAATAAAAATGAATCACCCGGAGAAAAAATTCTCGCCACTTGGCAAAAACTGAAAGATAAACCATTTGGTAAAAAATTGTTTTCCAGAGGAGTTGGCAGGATGGCTCCGTACACAGGAACTATTAAGGCGGTAGTGACTGATTTGTCTCCCGGCTACTGCAAGAATTTTCTCAAGGAAAAAAAATCCAACAAAAACCATTTGCGCAGCATTCATGCAGTTGCCTTAATTAACCTTGGGGAAATGACCAGTGGTTTGGCAGTTTTATCCGGAATGTCCTCACAAATTCGTGGAATTTTGACAAAAATGGAGATGGAATATATCAAAAAAGCCAAAGGTGATTTAATTGCCGAGTGTCGTTGTGAAATTCCTGAAGTTGAAGATTCTTTGAATTATGAAGTGGAAACTTTCATCAAAGATTCTAGTGGTGATGTTGTTGCCAAAGGAACATTCTTTTGGTTATTGTCGCGTAAAAGCTAAGTTTGAAATTGTTTTGGATTCTCATAAAGCCTTTAACCCCGAAGGGTTAAAGGTGGTTCCGGGGAAAGAGTTGTTCAAGGGAGGGTATGAAAAACCCCGGAACCGAGGGAGGAGTATAAATGAAAAATTTAAGTTTTAACCTGTTTATTTACTAGCTTTGACTGTATTGTCATCATTAAGTTCACTATTATTTTGTTTTTCCTGATTTTCGTCATAAGGCCAGTCTCTGAAAGGAAATGGCTTAACATCGGTCTGGAAAGACAAGTATTTAATCATGTCGTATATAAACAGACCGACTTCTTTGTTAAAACCTTTCAAATTATTATTAACTTTTCCGGTAATGATTAAAAATCCGAACTGAATCAGTACCACAAATCCGAAAACCCAGATGGTTACCCAGCCAATTAAAAAGAATAACAAGGTAAAAAAGATTCTGCTAAAAATCTCCGGTCCTTTATCGTTACATTTTCCGTTGGCACATTTGCTTGTTTTTTCAGTTTCAGTATTTACTACTTCTGCTTCAATTGCTTCGTTGTTGTTTTGCTCTGTCATTGGTGTTCCTCATAAATCGTTGACTTATAATTATGATACCGAAATTTGGCTTTTATAAAAAGTGCCATAGGTCATGCATGACTTTTGACACACTGTTATGGAAAATTATAATTAATCTTTTGATTCTCAGATTTTGAGAATGCTGGTGTATAATCTCAGCACTTGCTGTTTTATTTAGAAAAGTCTTTTTTAATGACTATTGATTTACAACTTATCGGAATCTTTTTTGGCGGATTTTTATTCGGAATGTTGATTGTGTTAATCATCATGCGATTGCGTTACCAAAGCCATACTCAGAATTTAGTTAACGAACATCACTCTGAACTCAAATTGCAATCCCAACAAATTGAATCTTTAGAAGAAGATCGAATGCTCCTCACTCAGGATTTTGAAAATCTCAAGTCCGAAAAAAAAGAAGCCGATATTGAAAACAAAAACCTATTGGCAAAATTTTCAGCAACCAGACAACAATTTCAGGATACCGTACAAAGACAGGAGGAACTCAAAAAGCAAGTTTTGGTTTTTGAAGAAAAACAACAATTTCAAAATCAGGAAAACTCACAACTCAAATCCAAAGTTGCAGAGTTAAAAACTCTCAATGAGCAACAACAGCAATCGGCGACTGAGAAACTGGAATTGCTCAGCAAAGCCCGGCAAGAGTTACAAGATCAGTTCAAATCTCTGGCAAATGAAATCTTTGATGAGAAAGGCAAAAAATTTGCCGAGCAAAACAAAGAAAAGCTCGATGCCATTCTCAATCCTTTCAACAGCCATTTGCAGGAATTCAAAAAAGTCGTCAGCGATGTTTATGTCAGCGAAGCCAAACAACGAGCCTCTCTCAAGCAAGAAATTCTCGGATTGAAAGAATTAAACGAACGACTCAACAAAGAGGCCTTGAATCTGACAACCGCTCTCAAAGGCGATAAAAAAACTCAGGGCAACTGGGGTGAGTTGGTTCTGGAAAGAGTTTTGGAGCAATCGGGATTACGAAAAGGTCAGGAATACGAAACCCAAGGTGGCTTCCGTGATGCGGAAAACAATTTGTTGAAACCCGATGTGATTATTCATCTTCCGCAGGAAAAAGCGGTGATTGTTGATTCCAAAGTTTCCTTGATTGCTTATGAGAAGTACTCATCTTCTGAAAACCCGGAACGCAAGGAAGAATTGTTAAAACAACACATCAATGCTGTAGAATCTCACATCAAATCGCTCAGCGAAAAGGATTATTCCAACATCAAAGGAATTCAGTCGCTGGATTTTGTGTTGATGTTTATCCCGATTGAACCGGCATTTAACATTGCTTTTGAGAATAATGACAAGCTGTTTAATCAGGCTTTTGAGAAAAAAATTATTGTTGTCACACCAACAACATTGCTTGCCACCTTAAAAACCATCGAAAACCTATGGCGTTATGAAAACCAAAACCGCAATGCTCGGATTATTGCCGAAAAAGCGGGAAATCTTTACGATAAATTCAGAGGTTTTGTGGAAGACATTGAGAAACTCGGCAACCAAATCAATACCGTCAATGACACCTATCAAAATGCCCTTAACAAACTATCCAAAGGCAAAGGAAATCTGATTAGTCAATCTCAGCAATTGGTTGATTTGGGAGTCAAAGTCAAAAAAGAAATCCCTAGATCGATTCTTGATGAGTCTGAAAATTAAGGTTAATATGATAAATTACCAAATAATCAAATCCAGAATCATCGACTCTGATTCCGTTGATATCGGCAGAAAGTATTTAATACAATAGACAAGCAAAGTTATCATGGGTGAAATATATTGAAAAATAGAAAATGGAACTCATTGCTCGTTGGAATGTATACAGTTAGTTGTGCATTTCTTTTGATTTATATATTTTCATTATTAATTTCTTTTGGTGGTACGGTTGTTTCTGGGTTGATTATTTCCTTTATAATATTGCTACAGGGACTTTGGGGATTTGTAGTATTTATTGTTGTGGAAATCATCAACATAAAGCGATTTAAGGCTTTTTCAGTTTTCTATATAATTCTAATTAATCTTGCTGTTTTGATTTATGAAGAGAGAAGTAAAATTACTAGTGGTATCAGTAAAATAGATGAGTCAGTAATAGTTCGTCATGTTATTGCAGAAGGGGGCGTTTTAAATATTGGGGGAGTAGTCACTGTTATCTTAACCTCAGCATTATTATTTGGTGTCTATGTTTTCATTGAAGGAAAATCGAACAAAGAAATTTAATTTATAAATTATTTCTGTCCTATTTGTTTATTTATACTTACTCAAAAACTACTGACAGAATATTTTTCAATATTATTTAATCTAACCTGTTGGATCGCCTGCACCAATGAATCCGTTTTCACTTCAGTGTTTGCAAGTATTAGAGCACTCAGTTCCGGATTTTGAGCTTTTAAATTCGCTATCAGGGGTTCGATTCCTTCAAGGGAACTTGCATCAATGCCATTGACACTGTATTGGTTGTTGACATCCAATTTGATTACGACAGTTTTAGCTTTTTCATTTTGAACCTGAGATTTACTCGCTTTAAAAACGCTCAATCCGGTTTCCTTGGTGAAAGAGGTGGTCACAATAAAGAAAATAAGCATGATAAAGACCACATCCAGCATGGGCGTGATGTTGATTTCTGAGTCTTGATTCAGGTTGATTGTTCTTGATCTCATATGAGCCTCCAAATTTTCTGTTATATTTGTGACACAATTGTTGCATGGAAGTTCACAAGTGAATTTAGTGCGGTGATTTAAGGCAAGTTATAAAGTATTTTTCTTTTAAAACTTCGCGACCTCTGCGCCTTCTTTGTGCTCTCTGCGTTCGTTAATTGGTTTCTAATCACTAATTC
>JAGRJP010000212.1 GCA_020442665.1 Lysobacterales bacterium | reverse complement strand
CATCCGGGATATCACTTTCAAACCAGCGTGAAGTAATTGTTTTTGTTTCGGTATAAAACTTCACCGCTTGCTTACCATAAGCATGTTGATCTCCATAAAAAGACTTTCTCCAACCAGTGAAAGAGAAAAATGGTAATGGCACAGGAATCGGAATATTCACGCCAACCTGACCCACTTTTATTTCGTGCTGGAATTTTCTCGCTGCGGCTCCTGAATTTGTAAAAATTGAAGTGCCGTTTCCATAAGGATTGTCATTAATCATCTGAATTGCATCTTCAATTGATTCTGCATGTAATAAACAGAGCACCGGTCCAAAGATTTCGGTTTTATAGACAGACATATTTACTGTTACGTCAGTGAATAATGTAGGACCGACAAAATTCCCATTCTCAAAACCTTCTACCTGACAATTACGACCATCTAATAATAAAGTCGCACCTTCTTCAATGCCTTTGCTAATTAAGCCTTCAACTCTTTGTTTGGCTTGTGGTGAAATCAAAGGGCCATAGGCTGATGTTTCATTTCTCCAGTAATTCGGCTTCAGTTTTTCCATAGCAGCTTTAATATCATCCTGCCAGTCTTTGGCTTCACCAACTAAGACACAAACTGAGATACCCATACAACGTTGTCCGGCTGCTCCGCAAGCTGCTCCGACAATTCCATTGACAACCTGGTTTTTATTGGCATCCGGCATAACAACCAAATGGTTTTTTGCACCGGTGAAAGCCTGAACTCTTTTCAAGTGATCTGTTCCGGTTTTATAAATATGTTCACCCACACCGACAGAACCAACAAAAGAAATCGCTTCAACGTCAGGATGAGTAATCAACTGATTGACCTGATCCTTTCCGCCATGAACTACTTGTAAAACTTCTCTTGGGAAACCGGCTTCATAGAATAATTCAGCAAGCAACATTGGAGATTTAGGATCTTGCTCGGATGGTTTTAACACAAAAGCATTTCCACACACCACAGCCAAAGGAAACATCCATAAAGGAATCATTGCCGGGAAATTAAATGGTGTAATACCGACACAGACACCCAAAGGTTGGGTAATCGAATAAGTATCAATACCACCGGCAACATTCTCAACATATTCACCCATCATCAATGAAGGTGCATTTGCTGCATGCTCAACAACTTCTATTCCACGCCAGATATCACCTTTGGCATCTTCAAATGTTTTCCCGGTTTCTTCGGCTAAAACTTCTGCCAATCTGTCGTGATTTTCTTTGAGTAGTTGTTGATATTTTAATATCATTCGAGCTCTGACGGGAACAGGGGTGTCTTTCCATGTTTCAAATGCTTTTTTGGCAGAAGCAACAGCCGATTCTATTTCATTTGTTGTTGCCATTGGAACCTGATACAAAACTTCCTGATTTGCCGGATTGGTAACATCCATCCATTGATTTGAAGCACTCACGACCTCTTTTCCATCAATATACATATTGATTTTTTCTAACATGAGATTTGTCCCCTAATTGTATTTGTTAATGAGTTTGCGTGTCTGTCAATCTATCGAACGATATGAGGCACTGAAATTTTCGCGTTGCATTATATCATTTTCTTAACTATTAGCCTAAAACAATATGTGTTTTGGAGACTAATGTGACAAAAGTTTGACAGAAAATTTAACTCTGAAAGCCTAACAATTTAAAAATACCAGAGAAGAATCATCCAGTTGTTTTTTCTGTGTTTTCCAATGTGGATTAATTTCTTCCTGAAGCTGATAAAAAGCCTTGCTGTGGTTTTGCTGAATTAAATGACACAACTCATGCAATATGACATAGTCAATGACTTCAGGAACGGCTTTTATCAGATGCACATTGAATGTGATTTCGCTTCTTGAATTACAACTTCCCCAACGAGACTTCATCATTCGCACACGTATATTTTTGATTTTAGGAAAGTCGAATTTTTGTCTGAGAGTCTCAGCCCTTTTTGAGAAGTATTCGAGAGCATGTTGTCGATACCATTTTTTGAGTAACGATTTAATAGATGCCTCTTTTCTATAATTGACCACCAGCTCTTTATCAGTCAGTATGACATCATCTTTATTGTCTTGTTGGGTTTTCAAGTGATAGGAGTTGCCTAAAAACCAGAATTTTTCTCCATTTTTGTATTGATATTCTTTTGGAGAATTTTGGTACTTAGCTTTTTGTTGGTTTTGTTTAATCCAACTATATTTTGATTCTAAAAAATTATAAATCACATGACTTGAAGTCATAAATGGTGCATTGACCTGCAAATGATTTCTACAGAGAATTTTAACACTAATACTATGTCTTCTTTTCTTCGAGCGAACCAACAGACAAGAAAATGCTTCTCCGTTGAGAATTACTTTTTCTTCAGATTTTTTTATTAATTTATAACCGGCGACCATGCTGGTTCTCTGATATGACCATTTGAGACCAATAGTTGATTTTTAGTTGCTCCATCTAAAGATGTCGAAATCAAAATCCCCTGCCCTTTATTATTCTTGGTTGCATATAATATCATGTTATTATTTGGAGCAAAAGTCGGAGTTTCATCCAACGGGCCATTACTGATGATTTGTGAGGTTTCGGACTCGTTATGTCTCAATGCAATGCGATAGTCATTTGCATTGCCCTGAACATAACAAATGTAAGCGGAATCTGCTGAAAAACTACCGCCGGCATTATAGTCTCCTTCAAAAGTTAACCTCTTTGGAGTCTTTGTTGCCAAATCAATTTGGTAAAGATTAGGTTTTCCGCCTCTGTCTGAAGTAAAAATCAAACTTTGTCCGTCCGGTGCCCAAGTGGCTCCGGTATCAATTGCCCAGCTATTGGTTATTTTTTCCAATTGTTTGGTGTAAATATCCATGATATAAATTTCAGGATTACCGGATTTCGACAACGTGAGAGCCAAATGTTTACCATCAGGTGAGAATGCCGGACCGCTGTTAATTCCTTTGTAACTACTCATTAATTCACGTTTTCCGGTAGCTAGATTCTGTATATAAATGGCAGAGTTTCCTTTTTCAAATGAAACATAAACCAATTTATCACCTCTCGGAGACCATTTCGGAGATAACAAAGGCTGCGAAGATGTTGCCAACGCTTGAGAGTTCTTACCATCAGCATCTGCGACCAGCAATTGATACTCCATTTTACCATCAACATTTGTCGCTGTGACATAGGCAATCTTCGTTGAGAATATCCCTTTAATACCTGTGATTTCTTCATAAATTTTATCGGCAATATAGTGCGCCCCGGCTCTTAAATCTCCGCTGTGAACCGGCAAACTTAGAGATAAAATCTGCTTTTGATCCAACACAGAGAATAATTTAACTGAAACCTCATATCTACCCGGAGCGGATGATAAAACCGAACCAATCGTCAAGTAATCTGCTCCAAGCATCTTCCAAGTTGGAAACTTTATCTGACTGGCGTATCTTGGATTTTCAATCAACTGTTCTTTTTCAAGTGTACGAAATTGCCCCGTCAATTTAAGATCATCAGAAATAACATTCGCAAGATTCACACTTTGAGTATTGTTGTCAAATGGTAAAATCGCAATTTCATAAGCACCCACGCCAGGTTGAGTGATTCGAAACTCAACATCAGCATTTATAATTGAGGAAAAAATAATTAGGGCGATAAAAATGACCTGTTTTTTCATTAAACTTCCTGATTTAAGATTTTGCATATTTAAGAATGTTTGTTATTATAACCAAATAGAGCAGAACATCACAAAAAAGTTCATAATCAAAAGATATATTACATAGTCCAAGGGTAAATTTAGTTCACAGATGAAAATTAGACGATCAGAAAAAAGGGATCTGGTTCAGCTGACCATTCTATTTAATAAGTATAGAATGTTTTACAACAAACCATCGGATCTGGAAGGTTGCAAAGTTTTTATTAAGCGTCGTTTAGACAATAATGACTCCTGTTTTTTTGTAGCTACAGTAAAGTCTCAACTCATTGGTTTTGTTCAGCTTTACAGTAGTTTCTCATCAGTAGAAATGGAAAAACTCTATATTTTGAATGACTTATTTGTACTTGAACAGTTCCGCCACAAAGGTGTTGCTGATAAACTGATGCAAAGAGCTGAAGAATTCGCAAATAACAATCAGGCTTGTCGTCTGGTTCTTGAAACCCACAAAAAGAACAAAATCGCTCAAATGTTATATATTAAAAGAGGCTGGGAAATGGATGCCGAACACTACTTTTACAATTTTAAATGCTAAGCCGATTAGTCATCAATTTCTTTAGAAAATCTGAAACTTATAAAAGATAGTATCGTCGAGATAAATATCACACTAAACATCGGTATTGGGGTTCCGTTATGCAGAAAAGACAGACCCAAACCAATAATCGCGCCAAATGTAAATTGTGAAGCTCCATTCACTGCATTTGCAGTTCCGCTGGTCATTGGAAAATTCTTCATATAACATGCCATATTATTAGGAGCGATAATTCCGAAAGAACCAATTATCAACATCAATAAAGCAACAACTAAATACAAATTATGGAATTGAAATATTGCAGAACTTAACAGAATAAGCGCTGCTGTATTTTGAATGAACAAACCGATTCTTAAAATTTTTCTGGGCGTTAATTTATCCAATAAAAAATGGTTCAAACGATTAAATATCATCATACACACAATATTCATCCCAAATAACCATGCAAATCCACTTTCCGTCACCGAAAAATAATCAATATACAAAAATGAAATTTCTGTTAAGAATGCAAACAATGCAGAAGCAACAAAACTTCCACA
>JAGRJP010000022.1:19391-58421 GCA_020442665.1 Lysobacterales bacterium | reverse complement strand
AAGATTTTAATTTTATCGAACTTGTAATGAATGCCAGTTTACCTGTAAAAGGCGTAATGTTATTACTTGTGATGGCTGTAGTAGCCTCATGGTGGATTATTTTTGCCAAATGGATGAGTTTGAAACAGGCCAGTATTTCTGCAAAAAAGTTCGAAGAAACATTTTGGTCCGGTGTGGATTTGCATCGATTGTATGAAAAGTTAAGCAAAGAAAAAGGCAAATCCTCAGGGATGGAGCAAATCTTCGAAGCCGGCTTTCGTGAATTCTTACGAACCAGAAAAATGTCGCAATCAGATGCGAAAGCGACAGAATCAGCCGATCGTTCCATGCGAATTGCTTTAAATCGTGAAATTGATGTTCTGGAAAGTCATTTGCCTTTTTTGGCAACAATTGGTTCAATCAGTCCATATATAGGGTTGTTCGGAACAGTTATTGGCATAATGATATCTTTTCACGCACTTTCAAATGTCACACAGGCAACAATCGCATTGGTTGCACCTGGGATATCAGAGGCACTGATTGCAACGGCGATGGGCTTGTTTGCAGCCATTCCGGCGGTTGTTTTCTATAATAAATTCAATGCCAAAGTAGAGCGTTTGTACAATCAATACGATATTTTCAAGGAAGAATTCTCTAGCATTCTTCATCGACAAACCGGAAGTTAACGATGCGTAGAAAAAGAAAAGCGGTTGCTGAAATCAACGTGGTTCCCTATATTGATGTGACGCTGGTGCTATTAATCATTTTCATGATTACGACACCGTTACTTAATCTCGGGGTTGATGTTAGTCTGCCTGAATCCAATGCCAATACAGTCACCATTGAAACAGAACCGGTTATTATCAATATTGATGAACAAGGAAAAATGTATTTAAGCATAGGTGGTGAATTCGAAAGCATTGATGAACAGCAACTCCAAATCAAACTGGCTGCTTTTATTCGTGCTAACAAAGATGTGCCAATACTGATTGGAGCGGATAGAAAAGTGGATTATGGTCGTGCCTATGAAGCGATGGTTGTGGCTCAACAAGCCGGTGCGGATAAAGTCGGTTTGATTTCAGATCCTGTTTCAATGGAAAAATAACCACTCATGATTTCTGCAAAGATCAAGTTGCTTGCAAGTTTATACACGATTGTGTTGCTTGGCAGTATTGTCGCATTGTTACTATTTGGTGGGTTTAGATTTAAATCTCCTGTTATCAAAGGTAAAGTTATACAAGCCACAGTTGTTGATATTTCCCAGTTACAACCTAAAAAAGTTAATAATACACCTCCAAAAAAGAAAGAACCGGAAACAAAAAAACAAGAACCTGAAGTGAAAAAAGCGGACCCTCCGAAGGAGAAAATCAAAGAACCCCCTCCTGTAAAAAAAGATCCACCTATTGAAAAGAAAACAGAACCGGTTGTTGACACCAAAGCACAGGAATTAGAACGAAAAAAACGTCTGGAGCGTGAAAAGAAACTAGAAGAGATTCGACAAAAGCGTAAAGAAGCAGAGGAAAGACGTAAAAAGGAAGAGGAAAATCTCAAAAAACTGATTGAACAGGAAACCAAAGACAATCAACCTGAAGAGCAGTTAGCACCTGTAGCCCATCAAAAAGGTCAAACAGATGATGATCAACTCAACCAGCTGATGACCCAATATCAGCTTGCTGTGATTTCAGCTGTACAAAGGCAATGGAATATTCCGCCGTCAGAAAACAAAAACCTGCTCTGTCATGTCAAGGTCAGACAAACTCCCGGAGGTTTTGTTGTTGATGCAGCCATCAGCTCGCCCTGTAATGCTAACTCTGTTGTCAAACAATCAATAATTGCTGCTATCAAAAAAGCGGAACCTTTACCCTATAAAGGTTTCGAGAAAGTATTTAGTCGTACTGCTACGTTTATTTTTGAGCCAAAAGAATAGCCTCTTCCAAATAATTCGAGTTACTTTTTCTAATGTTCTTGAGTTTCAATTCTATGCTTGTAAGATACGCATATAATCAAACTTTGGGATAGACAATGGCAGATTTTGTTTCAGATTTAGTTAAAAAGGTCAAACCTTCGGCAACGATTGCAGTGAGCATGAAAGCTGCTGAGTTACGCAGAGCTGGTAAAGATGTTATTGGCTTGGGAGCAGGGGAACCCGATTTCGACACGCCTGATCACATCAAACAAGCTGCTATTGAAGCTATCAATAATGGCCAAACCAAATATACAGCGGTTGATGGAACACCGGAACTGAAACAAGCGATTATCGGTAAATTTAAGCGAGAAAATGGTCTCGAGTTTGCGGTTAACCAAATACTGGTCTCTTGTGGTGCGAAACACAGCATTTCCAATTTACTCTCAGCAGTTTTAAATCCGGGTGACGAAGTCATAATTCCGGCTCCGTATTGGGTTTCTTATCCCGATATGACTCTGCTCGCAGGTGGTGTGTCTGTTATTGTTCCAACCAAACAAGAACAAAACTTTAAAATCTCACCTCAACAGTTAGAAAAAGCCATTACAGATAAAACTAGGTTGATAATTCTCAACACACCAAGCAACCCAACAGGAAAAGCCTATCGCAAGGAAGAGCTCCAGGCTTTGGGTGAAGTTTTGCTGAAATATCCACAGGTCATGATTACCACCGACGATATTTATGAACATATTTATTGGGGTGATGAAGAAATCACCAATTTGGGAGTTTTGTTCCCTGAAATGATGGATCGAATGGTTTTTATCAATGGTGTTTCTAAAGCCTACGCAATGACCGGATGGCGTATCGGTTATGCGGCCGGACCGGTGGATGTCATAACAGCGATGCGTAAAATCCAATCACAAAGCACATCCAATCCGTGTTCCATATCTCAAGCAGCTTCAGTTGCCGCTTTAAATGGTGACCAAAACTGCCTTGAGCCAATGAAAAAGGCTTTTAAAGAAAGACATGATTGGTTAATTGCAGCATTGAATGAAATTCCTGGCTTTTCCTGCATCGAAGGTGAGGGGGCATTCTACGCGTTTCCGAATGTTGAAGAAGCCATGTCAAAAATTGATGGAATCAATAATGATGTGGAATTTTCGACTTGGTTACTGGAAAACGCCGAGGTAGCAGTTGTTCCCGGAACTCCGTTCGGAGCACCCGGCCATGTGCGATTATCTTTTGCGACTTCAATGGAAAACCTAAAAAAAGCTGTGGATAGAATCAAAAAGGTTTTAAGTTAAAAAAACAATATTAGAGTCAGACACTTTGGTGTCTGACTCTATTGATTTCAGCAATTTACTCATCCAGTTTAAACTCATAAGTCTTCACAGCTTGTTGTGAAACGGCTTGTCCATCAATCTTCATCGGCTTAAATTTTGATTTTAATAAAGCTTGTTTAATCGATTGGTCGAATACTCTTTTAGGTTGAGAGTCTAGGATATGAATATTTTCAACGCCACCAAATTCGTTTACGGTAAATTCTACTTTAACCCAGCCTTCAATCTTATCCTGCATTGCAACTACTGGATATTTAGGTTGGACCGGTAGAACTTCGGTGAGTGAACTTGACTGAGCCAAATCTCCTGGTTTTGTGCCGACCGGACCTTCCAATACAGGTTTATTAAAGATGTTATCAAAAGTGGATCTGTTATTATCATTGGGGTTGATTTCAATTCTCGATCCTACTCCATTTTCTGTAATTTCTAGTGTTGGTGGGGTAGGGGGATGTTCATTGACTTCATGCTCTGGTATGACATTTGGTGGTGTTACTGTCGTTTCTGGAGCCTTTATTTCCTGAATCATACTGAAATTGATCATTTCAATATTTGAACTTTTGAATTGAGTCGGTTGGGCGATAAGCACAGCCATTAACAAAAATGTAAATAACGAAAAAAATACTGCTACTAGTGATGATGTTGAATATCTCATAATCTCTCTCTCAAATTATTGTAAATATTTCCCTTACAACAACCCTTCAATCCTTGTGACTCGAGTTTCTCAATAAAAGTTCAGTAATTATTTAATTCATACGTTTGTTTGATTATAATATAAACCTGTAATTCACAATTATGAGAGATTATTATGCCTATGACTCCTGCTCCTGTTAAAGATATTCAATTTGTTGCCGAACAACTATTCAACTTGGAAGAACATTATAAAAAATTACCGGAATTCAGTGAGATAGATGCCGAAACCTTTGAAACGATTGTCGATGAGGCTTCAAAATTTTTGTTTGAATATGCAGCTCCACTGAATCGAAATTCAGATGAGCAAGGATGTCGAATTGAGGATGGAAACGTCACACCTCCTGATGGCTTTGTTGAACTTTATAAGGCTTATTGTGAATCCGGATGGTCTAGTTTGGACGGAAATCTTGAATATGGCGGACAAGGTTTGTCCTATTGGTTACAAACCATTGTTGGAGAACTCAATACCTTTTATTGTCCGGGCTGGTCAAATTATCCAGGTTTAACTCATGGTGTTAGAGAGTTATTAGAGCATTTTGCCAGCGATGAAATCAAATCTAAATATTTGCCAAACTTAACCACAGGCGTGTGGACCGGAACCATGTGTTTGACAGAGCCACATAGTGGAACCGATTTGGGAATGTTAAAAACATCGGCATCACCACAAGGTGATGGTACTTATAAAATTAACGGTACCAAAATTTTTATCACTTCAGGAGATCATAATTTAACTGAAAACATCATCCATCTGGTTTTAGCAAGAATGCCGGATTCCCCTAAAGGAACTAAAGGCATTTCGTTATTTTTGGTACCAAAATTCTTAAATGACGAGAGAAACCCTGTTGGTCCTGCCAGCATTGAGCATAAGATGGGTCTGAATGGCTCTGCAACCTGCGTGATGAATTTTGATGGAGCAACAGGATATTTAATTGGAGAAGCTAATAAGGGTTTGAATATCATGTTTACCATGATGAATGGTGCGCGTTTGAATACCGGTATTCAGGGTATGGCGGTTTCAAGTGCATCGTTCCTCGGAGCATTGGACTATGCTCGCGAAAGATTGCAAATGCGTTCGCTGACCGGAGCGAAATTTCCCGAAAAATCAGCTGATCCGATTATCGTTCATCCCGATGTTCGAAAAATGTTATTGACTCAAAAAGCCATTTCCGAAGGAAACAGAGCTTTAACTTATTTCACCACTCAACAAATTGAAATTTCACGCTTTTCAGACAATGAAGAAGAAAGACAAAAAGCGGATCAGGTGGTTGCTATTTTAACTCCAATTGTGAAAGCCTTTATGACAGAAACGGCTTTAGAAGCGACGAATTACGGCATTCAGGTTTTTGGTGGTCATGGTTATATATCCGAGCATGGAATGGAACAACTTTACCGTGATGCCAAGATATTCACGCTATATGAGGGTACAACCGGCATTCAGGCATTAGACTTGTTAGGACGTAAAATCATGCAGTTCAATAAAGGTTCGTTAGGACCACTGGCAGATATTGTGAATGAATTTGTCGAGAACAATCCGCAAAATCCTTATTCTAAAGAGCTATCTGAACTGATGAAACAATGGCAATCTTTAATTATCGAACTCACTGCTAAATCCATGAAAAATATGGACGAAATGGGTGCAGCCTCCGTCGATTTCTTGATGTACTCCGGTTATGTTTTGTTAGCCTATTTCTGGGCACAAACCTATCAGGAAGCAGAAAAAGGTGGAAGATTCGGTCAATCGTTTTATAATGGCAAAATGAAGACTTGTGAGTTTTATTTCAAACGTATATTACCTAGAGCTCAAACTCATGTAAAAACCATGCTCAGCGGTGCCGAAAGCCTGATGGATATTAAAGATGAAGAATTTTACTAAAAATATTTGCATCAAATGCCTGTTTATATTGCTTATTTTAGCATTATTTTCGGCGTGTTCCGAAGAACCAAAAGAAGAAATAAAACAACCTGAAAGTCAGCCAAAACAGCTATCTGAAGATAATGTCTTGAAAGGTTACCAAGATCAAATGCAAAAAGCCAAGGACATGGAAAAGAAAATTCTGGAAGACGCTGAGAAACAGAAGAAAGCTATAGATGATCTCACAAAATAATAAAAATCTGATTCTGGAAATTATCAATTGGGCAATTATTGGTCTGATTGTATTTTTGTGGATTAAATTTACACTTTTCAAAGATGATAACTCCAATCTTCAAACCAATGGCGTGCAAGTTTCCAATTCATCTTTTCAATCTTTTAGCCAGTTAAATGATCCGATTGCAAAATATCATATCTTTGGATCAACCGAAGTTTTATATGATGTACCAATAGCGCAAAATCAAACCTCCTTAAACTGGACGCTCAATGGCACAATGAGTGGAGGTGAGGGCAATCAAGGTGTGGCATACATCAGTAATACACAAGGAGTACAGCAAAAATTTAATGTTGGTGATCAAATTTTTGACGTCGCAACACTTGAAGAAGTGCATAAATCTTATGTCTCTATTCGCCATAATGGCAAATTGGAAAGATTATCCTTATCTGAAAATACCAATTCAGCAAATTCTTCCTCCCGATCGAACTCAAAATCTTTGATTCAAAATAAACCGGCAACACCCAGTTATATGAAGCATTTGAACGGAGCACAACAGCGAGACTGGCAGGAAGTTCTCGATCAGCAAAAATTCGACCCAAACAAAATTTCATCAATTGTTGGCAATGTCAACCTGGTTACCAACCAAGCGGGTCAGATTCAAGGTTTAAGAGTATCAAATTTAGCTGATGGAAACTTGCTCAAAAAGCATGGTTTTCAATCGAATGACATCATTACCGCAATCAATGGTAATCGGATTTCAGGCAATAACCTGACAACCATTCGCCAAACCTTGCAACAAAACCCAAACGCCACAATTACCTTCAAACGTAACGGTAAGGTTCAAAACATACAGGTTAATATTTCAGATTTGTAGAGTTACAAATGTATCCCATGAAAAACGTAAATTTCTTTCTACTAGTTCTTTCTTTTAACTCTTTTGCAAGTGGCTTTTCTCCGCTTTGGGTTTTCAATCCTGATATGCCTGATACCCGGATGGTACTTAGTAAGTTTATTCCAATTGATGGTGCGTTGTTATTGAAATGTTATTCAGATAAAATTATCAGAATATAGTTTAAAACTAATAGTTGAAGCTTTCTTATGTAGAATGAAATATTCAAACCATTTATACTGCTACAATGTGCCTATTACTCAATAAATTTAAATTGTTATTGATTATTGCTATTTATGCTATGATATTGTTCCCTAATTATTTGCAGGCTCAATCAGATTTTGCTGATCCTAATAACCCAGAATATAATTATAATAACTCTATAACTACATTTATTTCTTCATATAACCAAGGTAGTCGTGTTGTTTTGTTAGAGTCTAATCCTTCCTGGTGTAACGGATGTAACCAACCAACTAACTTGCCAGCGGGGTTATTAGGTACTGTTGTTTGCACTTTTTCCTCTAATAATATTGCAGGAGTACTTGTTAGCTGGGACTCATGGCAAGGTGGAAATAATAATATAGATCCTTGTGCTGAATTACCACTGCCTTTTCAATCAGATTCGGGATGGTGGGTTCGAGATTATCAAGTAACGCTTTACAACGAATCCCCTCGAGAAATACAAGAAATATCATCTCTAAGTACTTTAGCAATACTAATATTGTTAAATTTGATTTTGATTACGGGCATATTTTTATCAAAGAGAATGGTAGGATGGGCTTTGCCCACCTCTTTCAAGGAATAAATAATGGGTGATGGGCAGAGCCCATACTAAGATACTAATTACTGTGCAATAAGATGTGGAGATAATAATGAAAATAGAAGCTAAAAGATTTCGTGACTTTAGTCGTGATCATGATTATGATGCATTTACAGTAATTCGTGTTTATAACAGCCTGCAAAAGGACTTGGGTGGCCGTAATTCTTGGGTAACTGTGAGTAATGGTCAAAAGAAGCTATATAGAAGAGTACTTGGTTCAGGAAGTTCTGGGCTAGGTAGAGATGAAATTGAATTGGATTATGACTCAAGACTTGAGTTAGAAATTAATGGCTCTAAAGATGAAAAAATTTCTATACTTGTGAGTTAAATTTAAAACCTGCTAATTTAGTTGAAAAATTTATCGCTCATTGGAAGCATCCGAATTTATCATTCAGAGCACCGTATCAGCTAGTTGTTCTGAGTGTGATACTTGGCTTTGTCGGGTTGTTTCTTGGAATTGTTAGCATTGTTAAATGTTAAAATCTTAAATCATACTTTTGCTGACTTAGCACAGTATAATATAATGGAGTTGCTTTAATACACTCAAAAAGAAAAACATCCCTCTGCAATCTCCCTTCAAATGGAGAATTTAATTGTGACTACATCGACGCCTTAATCTTATTCTGCAAAGCAGCTATGACATTCAGATTTCCTGCAATAATATTGCCACTTTCAAGAAATTCGTTTTTAAGATTGAAATCAGTACAATCACCACCGGCTTCGCGAATGATTAAACTTCCGGCTGCCATGTCCCATTTTTCAAGGCCCATTTCCCAGAATCCACCAACTCTTCCGGATGCAACATAAGCTAAATCTAGTGCTGCTGAACCAGCTCTGCGGATGTCTGCAACGGATTTGAAAATTGATTTAAATTGCAACATATAACGATTAAAAACTTCACGTTTTCTAAATGGAAAACCGGTTGCGATAATGCTGTCCTGTAAAGTAGCTTTACTGTCAATACGAATCCGGCTGTCGTTGAGATAAGCACCATGTCCTTTGCTGGCATAAAATGTTTCATCTCGAACCGGGTCATGAATCAAGCCATGTCTGATTTCGCCATCAATTTGCAAAGCAATAGAAATCGCATAATGCGGAAATCCGTGCAGGAAGTTGGTCGTGCCATCCAGAGGGTCAATGATCCAGACGTGATTCGAATTTTCGTTACCAAGCAAACCACCTTCTTCTGCCAGAATGGCATGATCAGGATGAGCTTTTAAAATCGTTTCAATAATTGCTTGCTCAGATGCTTTGTCGGCTATTGAAGCAAAGTCGTTTTCTTTTTTCTTCACTACATGAAGCAAATGCACTTGCTTTTGCATACGCATTAGAACACTACCAGCTTTAAAAGCGGCTTTTTCAGCAATATTGATTTCGGGTTGTCGCATTAGATATCGTCATTTTCAAACAGGCGGGTATGATAACTTTTATTTAGGAATTTATGTATTTAATCGCATCAATTTTCGCTAAAATACAGCCTTTACAAGTTTTTAATATAGAAATTATGTTTGAAAATCTTCGCTTTGTGCTTTTATCAACTACTCATGCGGGAAATATTGGTGCCGCTGCTCGAGCGATGAAAACAATGGGAATTAATGATTTGGCATTAGTGAATCCTAAACTTTTTCCAAATGTGGAAGCGACAAAAAGAGCATCCGGTGCCGATGATTTGTTGGCAAATGCTAAAGTTTGTAACCATATAGATGAATCCATTTCTGACTGTAAGTTAGTAATTGGCACGACAGCAAGAAAAAGACATTTAGATATTCCAGTAATTGATGGCAGAGAAGCCGCAAAACTGTTAATTGAAGAATCGAAAAAGCATCAGGTGGCGTTAGTGTTTGGTAAGGAACAATATGGCATGACTAATGAAGAAGTTGAGAGGTGCCATTGTTTGGTTCGATTACCGACTGTTGAAAGTTTTTCATCATTGAATTTAGCTTCTGCTGTGCAAGTAATGGCTTATGAGTGTCGTATGCAATCACTTGAGAACATTGAATTTAATAACGAATTTACTGAACCGAATGAGGGAGATTTAGTGAATGCAGATGCTATGGAGAGTTTTTATCAGCACTATTTCAAAGTTATGGAAGATGCAATGTATTTACGCATGGAGGGACATGATTCGATACGAACAAAATTACGATTATTATACAATCGAGCTCGTCTAAGAAATCATGAAGTGGACATTTTGAGGGGCTTTTTAACAAAGCTGGAAAAAAAGTTAAAATAAGTTTGTAAAGTTGTTGACAGAATCATCTTTTAAGTTAAAATGCGTCCTCTAATTTATTCCCCGATAGCTCAGTCGGTAGAGCAAGTGACTGTTAATCACTGGGTCGGCGGTTCAAGTCCGTCTCGGGGAGCCAAATATCGAAAAAGGCTACATTTTTTGTAGCCTTTTTTATTTTCTAATGAAAAAAAAACAGATTTAGGCTAATATAGCGTTCCTTTATTTGCACAATATTGTTTGTGTTCAAAAAATTAATTTAATAACAACAGGATAGAATTCATGGCATTTGACGAATACGATGATTTTGAACAGGAAAAACTGGTCAAAGAGTGGATAAAAAATAACTGGATGACGATAGCTTTAGGTATTGTCATTGGTCTTGGCGGTGTTTTTGGTATTAATTATTGGAAAGCCAAGGAACAGGAAAAACGCTTCGAAATGGCAAAACAATACCAATCTTTTTCTGATATTGTTGAACTTTCCGAATTTGCTGATGCTCAAACAAAACTGTCTGAAATTGAGAGTCAATACGGCACTAATTTTTACCTGATAGAAGGACATTTACGTTTAGCTAAAGAGTTTGTAGCGAAAAACGAATTGGAAAAAGCAACAGTTGAATTAAATAAAGTAATTAGCCTGAAACCGGATCAATTAATTACTGAATTTGCTAAATTACGCTTGGCCAGAGTTTATAATGCAATGGCAAAACATGATGAGGCTTTAACACAGGTGAAAGGAATTACAATTGAATCTTTTTCCTCTATAGCAAAAGAAGTTGAGGGAGATGCCTATATTGCTAAAGGTGAAGCTGAGAAGGCCAAAGCATCTTATCAAGCAGCAATTGATGCCGGTGAGGGTTACTCTGGAAAAAGAAATATTGAAATGAAGCTGGAAAACTCTTAACCGGATTTTCTGATAGTCTCAATTCACACAACAAGAACACTTGAGGTTTTTATGCAAAGAATTTTATCTGTATTATTTCTGACATTGCTTTTTACCATCTCATGCTCATCCAATAAAAAGGATAAAAAATTTGAGCCTGTTGAGTTGGAAAAAATCACCCAACAAGGTCATTTTAAAACTCTTTGGACTAAAAAATTAGATAGTGGTGACAAAGCATTCGGATATGAATTGATTCCTTTTGTTGATGGTAAAGATGTATTCGTTGCTGATAAAAAAGGAAATGTTTTAAAGCTGGATCTACAAAATGGCAGCACAATTTGGTCAACTGACTTGGAAGTTGAACTGAGTGCCGGTCCGGGTGTCGGCAGTGATATACTGCTTTTGGGAACTCCTGAAGGTCAGGTCATAGCTTTAAACAAAGAAACTGGTGCTATGATTTGGAAATCATTGCTATCATCTGAAATTTTATCACCTCCGGTGATTGAAAATAATATGGCAATTGTTCGTGCTCAAGACGGAAAAGTTTATGCACTTAATGCTGAAAATGGCAACCGCGAGTGGTTGTTTGATACTAATATTCCTAATCTGACACTTCGTGGAAACTCCAAGCCAATCGTGAGAGCAGGGCGCGTTTATATCGGTTTTGATAATGGAAAAGTTGCAGCGATTAAACAAGAAAGCGGAGATGTGATTTGGTTGCAAAGTGTGATTGATACACAAGGTAAAACAGAATTGGCTCGAATCGTTGATATCGACGGCAACATGGCATTGATTGCTACCGATTTGTACCTTTCAAGTGCAGATGGTAAAACAGTTGCCGTTGCCACAGAATCCGGTCGGGTCATGTGGTCACAAGATGTGGGTTCAGCCAATGGAGTGACCGCATCTCGTACAGATTTATTTGTGTTGGATGATTTATCCAATGTTCATGCGCTCAACCGCACTGATGGTAGTAAAAAATGGAAAACCACAGAATATAAATATCGTATGTTGACACGTCCGGTATTTTATCTTGGTGATATTATTGTTGGAGATGTCGATGGTTATATTCATGTAATTGACGGAACAGATGGTAAAACTCTGGCACGCAATCGTATGGGTAAAGACTCGTTTTATTCAGCTCCGGTCATCAGTGGTTCAACAGTTATTTCCTATAACAAAGACGGAACACTCACAGCTTTTGAGTATTCAAGATAATTAGTGAGATGAATTATGGTTCCTGTAATCGCCTTGGTGGGTCGTCCTAATGTAGGAAAATCAACCTTATTCAACATTCTAACCAACACCAGAGACGCCTTGGTCGCCGATTTCCCCGGGCTAACCAGAGATCGGCAATATGGAACTTTCCAGGTCAATAACTCGAATGCTATTTTAGTTGATACCGGTGGATTACTCGGCGATGAGGGAAACCTCTCTGAACTCATGAATTCACAGGTTGAAACGGCAATATCAGAGTCTGATTTGATTTTGTTTTTGGTGGATGCCAAATCCGGGCTTATGGATAATGATAAAAAAATCCTTCAGAGTTTAAGAAATACCAATAAGCCAGTTTTTCTCCTTGTCAATAAAATTGACGGACAAGATGAAGATCTTGCAGTTGTGGATTTTTATCAGCTGGGTCTTGAGGAGATTCTTCCTATCGCAGCGGTTCATAAACGAAATATAGCGACATTAAAATTCAAAATCGAAGAATTTTGTCAGAGCTTAGAAAAAGAAGATTCTGAACAAGACATGATTCCTGAAACTAAAGGTCCAAATTTAGCAATTATTGGACGACCTAATGTTGGAAAATCAACTTTAGTGAACCGTTTGCTGGGTGAGGACAGAGTATTGGCATTTGATATGCCCGGGACAACGCGAGACACTATTAGTTTACCCTTGGATTGGGATGGAAAAGATTATACTTTGGTTGATACTGCCGGAGTGAGAAAACGCTCAAAAGTTGGAGAAGGTATCGAGAAATTCAGTGTCATCAAGACTCTTCAAGCGATTGATAAATCACAAGTTTGTGTGCTTCTAGTTGATGCTCAGGAAGGATTGACTGACCAAGACATGCATTTGCTTGGACTCATAAACAACAATGCTCGTGCTGTTGTTATTGCATTAAACAAATGGGATCATCTATCTGAAGAACACAAAAATAACATCAAGTCTGAATTTGCACGCCGAATGACAGCATTTCAATGGGTTCCTTTGGTTTATATTTCAGCTTTACATGGTTCCGGTTTATCAGAGCTAATGGATAGAGTCGATTTGGTTTATGAAGCTGCCACCAAAGTTCTGGAAACCAATCAATTGACTGAAGTTTTGAAAGAGTCGTTCAAGGCTCATCAACCGCCTTTGGTTCACGGACGTTTGACAAAATTGAAATATGCTCATGCCGGCGGGCAAAATCCGCAGAGAATTGTGATTCATGGAACAAGAACCGATGTTTTAAAACCGGCCTATATCAAATATTTGGAAAAACAATTCAGGACTGCTTTTAATCTACGAGGTGCACCGATAATTTTGCAATTCAAGAGTGGTGATAATCCTTATAAAGATGCAGGCAAAAGAAAGCAACCCAATAAAACTCCAAGAAGACATAAGTTAAATCGCCATACGACGGGAAGCAAATATGGCAAATGATTATTTGACGTCCATTTCCTATTCTCAGGCTTTAAAAATTATTCTTGCGGAAGCTCAGCAGCAGTTTATTCCACAAGTTGAAAACGTGGAATTGTTAAACTGCGTGAATCGGGTTTTAGCTGAGTGTGTAACTGCACAAGTTAATGTTCCGGCATTTCATAACAGTGCGATGGATGGTTATGCCATTCGGTACTCAGACTTACCGGAAAAGCAAGGTTGGCTGGATTTGCAGGAACCACAATATGCCGGGGTTGCCGGAAATGTGGTTTTGGGTGAGAATTGTGCCATTCCAATTATGACCGGAGCAGCTATTCCTGAAGGAGCAGACACAGTTGTTGTAAAAGAGAATTCTCAAGTTAAAGACGCGCAGGTTCATTTGCGTGAAATTGGCGAGAAAGGTGGTTGTATCAGAAATACAGGTGCTGATATAAAGTCAGGTAGTGTGATAGCAGAACAAGCTCTTCGCCTTAAATCACAGGATTTGGGTTTGATTTCCTCCGTTGGATGTGGCGAGTTAAAGGTCTATTCAAAAGTCAAAGTTGTTTTATTCACCGGTGGTGATGAAGTGATACAACCGGGAAATGAACTGCAATACGGTCAAATTTACGATTCAGTGAGACCGACATTGCTGGGTTTGTTAAAAACACAAAATTGTGAAGTCATTGATATTTGTTCATTAGAAGATAATCCGCAACAAATCAAAGCCAAATTGGATCAATATGCCGATGAAAATGTTGTGATAATTTGTAATGGTGGTGTTTCCGCCGGTGATAAAGATTATACTTTGCAGGTTATGAAAGAGTTTGGAAAAATTAGCTTTCATAAAGTGAATGTCAAACCCGGTTTTCCTTTCTTGTTCGGTAAGTACGGGAAAGCTATATTTTTTGGTTTACCTGGAAATCCGGTTTCCAGTTTTAGTAGTTTCTGCCAGTTTGTTATTCCAGCACTTCGAGTTTTAGAAGGAGAAGCCATCCATACGACAGGTTTTATTCGTGCGAAAATGGCAAAGAGTTATAGCAAACATCATTATCGACGCGAATTTGTTCGAGCTCGATTGAGTTATGATCCAACTATTGGATATGAGGTGATTGTTACCGGAAATCAAAGTTCCGGTCGTTTAACTTCGGTGGCTCAAGCCAATTGTTTTATCGTTTTGAATGAAACGCCGGTTGATTTACAAATTGGTGATGAAGTGAATGTCCAACGAATGGTTGATTTGCTTTATCCGCATTTGTTATGACATTTAACAATGTTACAGTTGAAGAAGCGTTTGCAGCGTGTCAAAAAACTAATCATCTAATTCTGGATGTACGAGCCCATCAAGAATGGTTTCAAGGTGTTGCTAGCGGCTCAGTCCTGTTATCGTTGAATGAGTTGCAAGCTAAAGCTATTTCACAACTCGATAAAAATACCAGTTATTATGTCATTTGCCAGATTGGCGAACGCTCAAAAAAAGCAATAGAAATACTCAATCAGCTTGGTTTTAATAAGTTATTCCATATTTTTCAAGGGTTTGGAGAATGGCAAAAGCAGAAATTACCGATAGAACATCCTCAAATCAATCCGGATGAAGTTCGTTATTCACGACATTATATGCTTCAAGGTTTTGGAAAAGTAGCACAAGATAAACTTAAAGAAGCTCATGTTTTGATGATTGGAGCCGGCGGTTTGGGCTCTTCTTGTGCTTTATATCTGGCAGCAGTCGGTGTTGGAAAAATAACCATCGTCGATGACGACAAAGTTGAACTCAGCAATTTACAACGTCAAATTATTCACAGTACATCATCCATTGGAAGTCTGAAAGTTGAGTCAGCAAAATATCGCCTGAATGATTTAAACCCTGAAATTTTTGTTGAAGCTGTTTCGGAAAGAATCACAGGGCAAAATGTTGACAAATTAATTAAAAATTGTGATATCGTTATCGATGGCAGCGACAATTTATCCACCCGTTATCTGGTGAACGATGTTTGTTTGAAATATAGCAAGCTTCTGATTTATTCGGCCGTTTATCAGTACGAAGCCCAGCTGACGGTGTTTGATTTCAGAATATCCGATGCGCCTTGCCTGCGCTGTTTGTTTCCGCAAACCGAAGGTTTTGAACCTGAAAACTGCACAGATGTTGGTGTTTTGGGCGTTGTTCCCGGCCTGGCTGGAGTCATGCAGGCTACAGAAGCAATAAAACTCATCACCGGTATTGGTGAGGTTCTGCAAAATCAGATGCTAACGATTGATTTGTTAAGTTCTGATTTTAGAAAAATATCTTATAAAAAATCGGTTAGGTGTGAGGGGCATTGAAGATTAGTCATAATAGAGAATAAAAATGAATAAAAAAATTATTAATCTTGGATATCAGGTTTTGATTGTTCTTTCTTTGCTGTACCTCGGTTTTTGGTATATTAATGCACTACTTGGTACGATAAATAACTATGGTTTTGAGGTTCAGTGGGAAGACAACGGCCTGCAAATAAATACAATAATTATTCTCATTGTAATTTGTAGTGTTGTGATTCTTGGATGCCTGTTATCATTAATTCTATTTTTCCTAAAAAATAATATTTTTTTGGTGATTTATTTGAGTTTACTTGTTTTCGTCAGCTTCTTTTGGGCATTTTCATTTTTAATTAATGAGTATTTTTTTATGGACTATAGTTTTTATTTTATTAGTGTGAGTGAAAAAAAGCTGATAACTTTATTAGCATTATCTGTAATTTATTCTATGATTGCCTGGATTGTTGGTAAATCAGACTTTATAAAAACCCAATATTCGCATAAATCCTTAAGGATAACATAATATTTTATTTCCTTTGTTTTCCGGGTTGCTATTACCATCATCATATCCGTAGATTGATTCGATTTCTTTGTAATAAAAATAGGAGTTATCTTCAGAACCGGATTGTGAAATGATGCCAATTATTTCTCCGAATTCAGAATTGCATTTAAGAACTATTTTTTCTTTATTCTTCATAAAATAGATTCTTGAATGAATCATATTTATATCGGCATCACCTGTAAATGTATCATTAAAATAATCAAATGACCTATATTTCTTATTTAAAAATTTTTCAGGTTCATCAAGAAATCTAAATTTCAAGCTTCCTTCATCTCTAAAAAAATCAACCACATCAGGACCACCATAATATTTCTGGTAGAAAATAAAGGCATAAATTGAAAAGGTAATAATAATTAGAAAGTAATGATATTTCTTCATTGTCTCAGGTAAAAGATGCAGTTCTGTCTTGTGCCATGTAGTATATGCCTTTTTGTTGATGAATTCTAAGTAACAATTCAAAATCCGGTAAATGAATTTTATAAATGATATTTATCTCCTGATGATTAATTTGTCGGTTTTTCTGGCAACGGCATGTGGAGTTCATTATTTCCTGAAATTACCAAAAAATATCACTGTATTATTTCTGGCAGCACCTTTAGTGGGAACTTCGGCTCCGATTATGGTTTTTATTGGTTCGATTGTTTCGTTGGAGTTGTCACCGAATTCAACATTAGCAACCTTGCCTTTGGGTTTGATGGTAGCAGGAACGGCATTATCGACGATTCCGGCTGCATTATTAGCTGGGAGAATAGGTCGGGGAAAAGCAACAATCACCGGGTTTTTATCTGTTTTTACAGGTTCTCTTTTAGCTGCTTTTTCTATAGTTAAAGAGTCTTTTCTTTTGTTTTGTGTTTCTGCATTTTTGATTGGCGTGAGTCTCGCCTTTGCTCAGCAATTGCGTTTTGCGGCGATTGAAAGTGTGGATGAGAAAGATATCAACAAGGCATTATCTGTTTTAATGTTCGGAGGAATATTTTCAGCTTTTCTCGGCCCTGAAGTGGCTGTTGTTGGGCAGAAAGCATTTGCTAATTCAATTGGCTTTGCCGGATCTTATCTGTTTTTAGCGATGATGGTTTGTCTTTCAATAATTGTACTATTGAATTTCCGCGACACCCAAGTCAACAAACCTAAAGAAATTCAAATATCTAGACCTCTGTTACAAATTATCAGACAACCAATATTTTTAATTGCGATGTTGGCAGCGGCTTTGAGTTATGGTTTGATGAGTTTTATTATGACCTCAACACCGTTGAGTATGAACAAACTCTACGGTTATGATTTAACAGATACCAAGCTGGTAATTCAGTCACACATTGCTGCTATGTATCTTCCATCACTGGTTACCAGTTGGTTGAGCCGCAAAATTGGCATTCGTTACATTTTATTGATTGGCTCAATAATGTTTGCAGCAGTTGTATTAATTGCAACACAAGGACATTCTTTTTTACATTACTGGTGGGCTTTGGTGATTCTTGGAATCGCTTGGAATTTTCTATTCTTTTCAGGTACATCGCTTCTGCACTTCAGTTATTACCCCCATGAAAAGCATAAGGTTCAGGCAATTAATGATTTCAGTGTATTCACTTTTCAGGGTTTTTCTTCACTAATGGCTGGTTGGGTTTTATTTCGATACGGATGGAGTGGAGTGATTTACGCATCTATTCCTTTTGTGATTATTATGTTTGCGTTGAGCTTTTATTATCTTGACCATTTCTCCAAGTTGAAAAATTCTAACAACCATAATTAGCCATAATTAAGTTCATAGACTCGTTAAATCAAAAAGTTTGACCCCATTTTTTTATTTTTTCGATGGTTGATTTAAGTACTACTTGACGAGTTAAAAAATGAAGAAAATTATTTTCACTGTTCTATTATTTCAAATTGTTGGATTATCAGCAAAAAACATTATAGATAAAAAAGAGTTGCCTGAGTTTGTTCAGAAAGAGTTACAGAAAACAGCGATACATCTATCAAACTATAAAAACCAAAATATGGTAAAAGGAGGTGGTTCAATTGCTTCGATTGGTGGTGATGCGAATTGTAACTACAATGTCAATTCAACAAGCATTCAAGATTTAATCAATAATGCATCAATCGCAGAAATCCGCTTGGCAGATACGGCATCTTATTTTGAAGATTTATTCATCAGTGATAAAAGCATATCCATTCGCGGTGGATTTGCAAATTGTATGGATGCAAATAGCAACAACCAATCGAATACGCAAACCTTGATTACAGGTAGTGGTTCGGCTCCGGTAATTAGTATCAGTGGATCGAGCGAAGCTCATAACATTGTTTTGCAAAACCTTGGTCTTACCAATGGGCAAGGAGCGGAGTTTTTTCATGGTGGAGGAATTTCAACCTTAGGAGCATCTGCCTCAATTACTGTCGATAATGTCAACATTTTTGGAAACACAGGAACATCTGGAGGTGGAATTGCAATTAATAATGGTGATACCGATATGGTTATTTTGAATTCATTCATACAAAGCAATACGGCAGATAGTGGAGGAGGAATTCATTGTTTGGGAACAGATGCATCCATCGCAATTTTGGGATTATCCGGAGTTTTAAATAATTTTGCTAATGATGAAATTGGATCTGATGAAATTGGCGGAGGTGGAATTTATATCACCGAAGGTTGTGTGGTTTCTGTTTTTTCAGGTTCTAAGGATAATCCAAGTCAATACGGAATCAGTGGTAATACCTCTCAATCAAATGGTGGAGGGGTGCTATTAACAAATGGCGCGAAATTAAATTTATATGGACAGGTTTTTTGTTATGGGAACAATTGCTACGGTGATGCTTCACAACCTGTAAATATCAGTAATAATAAGGCTTACGATAATACGGTATTTGATTTCTTTGGAAATGGTGGCGGAATTTATGCTTATGGATTTCAAAGTGACACTCAAGTCTATATGCAAGGGGTTTTGATAAATAATAACCATGCTGACCAACATGGAGGTGGTTTGATGTCAAATACCGCTAATATCGAGTTGCAAAGAGATAATGCTGGTTGTTGGGATAGTGTGAGATGTAATTTTTTTCAAGGAAATGAAGCTAAAAACTCTGAAGGTGATGACTCCTACGGAGGAGCTCTATATTTAAGTGGTTCAAATTCCATAATAAATAACACATTTTTTGAAGATAATAGAGCTGATTACGGCGTAGCAATATCTTTGCGCACAGGCATTACGAATATTTCAGGAAGTGTTTTGAATAATAATGGAAACTCAGGCCAGGGTGGATTGGTTGATAATTATGTAATTTCACTCCAAGATTCTCCGGAAATCACAATAGAACATGCAACAATTACTGATAATAAAGCCACAACCGCTGTTTTAGGTCGATTGGATTTTACTAATATGACATTGAATATTTATTCCAGTATTATACATGATGTCAATTCAGGAACTTTATTTGATGGTAATACCGGCTTTATGGCTTCAGATTTGGATTGCATCATTGCTCATGATTTAGTATTTCTGAATACCATGATTGCGACAAATACTTTGAATGAAAACCCTCAATTTGTTAATTCTGCCCAAAGAGATTATCATTTAAATTCGATATTATCACCTGCAGTTGATTTTTGTGTGTTGCATAATACATTGGGAGATATCAGAGATATGGACGGACAGCTCAGAGGTTGGGATGATAATCTAGTTGCAAACAATCAAGGAAATCCTTTAATGGTTTATGATGCAGGGGCGGATGAAACCTATGACAATGATATTATTTTTGCTAATGATTTTGAGCAAAAATAATACGATTGAGTGTTTCTGATAGTAGAAACACTCAATAATTTCTTACACTTTAAAAACAATATCCATGAATAAAACTAATGCCACAATGAAAATGGCTGAAGTTTGTAAATACATTGATATTTCTGATTGGAGGTTGTTTTCTCCAGATATATATCAAATCAGTTTTGACAACTGGGTATTCATATTCGTACTCGCCTACATTTTGTTTAGTATAGGCAACCAAAGCGCCGGTAACTGTCACCATACGCTCATTAAATGCATGAGGCTCGAGAAAGCCATCTTTACAAGCAAGAAAGCGGCTTGAGTTTTTTGGAATAATTCGAGTTGGTCTTAAATTCTGATTAGTCTCTGATGGAATAATCTCAAAACAAGTTTTATCTTTTTTGTTGACTGTTTGAGCGATATATCCGCTCCAACGAACATCCACATTGGTCTCATGATTCAATTTGGATTGAGCAGGAGTGATTGTTGAAAAATCTCCTTGTAGAACTTTTGGTGAATAAGCACAAGAAGATAATAGAATAATAAATGTAACACTAATCAATTTCATACTTTTCATGTTGGAATCCTCGAAATCATTTTCCGATATTATTATAAACAAAGATGAATATATGCTTAATAACAAGTATTCTTCCGCAACAAAATATGATGTTTTATTGTAACAAATATGACAAATGCAAAATTGAATTAGGTTATAATCGATTGCAAATTCAAGCTGACAATCAATAAAGTATGATTAAATTATTTCGAAACGTATTTATTTTGTTGTTGATTCCATTTGCGGTTTCTGCTCAAACTGTGAAAATAGAAACAATATTAGGCGATATTGTTGTACAACTTAGACCTGATTGGGCTCCTGTCACTGTTGAAAATTTTATGAATTATGTTAATGATGGTGATTATAATAATTCTTATGTCCATCGTTCTGTTCCTAATTTTGTAATTCAAGGAGGAGGTTTTAATTTTATAGATGGGGTTGGGGGACAAGTTCCGACTGATTCTGCTATTATAAATGAATCAAGTGTTGAGCATAAAAACCTTAGAGGGACCATTTCTATGGCAAGGACTAGTAGTTATAATAGTGCTACAAGCCAATGGTTTATAAACGTAGTGGACAATCCTGCTTTAAATGGCGATGGAGTCGGCTATGCTGTTTTTGGTGAAGTCATTTCCGGGATGGATGTGGTAGATGCAATTAATGATTTGCAATATGGCCCAATTTATCTTCCAACCAGTAATGGAAATCTCTATTCTTTAGATGTACCTTATCTAAACACGAAACCATCAGTAATGCTTGAAAGCGAAGCAGTGATGGTTTCGAGTGTATCAAGAATTGATGTGTTTAAAATTAATTCAGGTTTAAGTGGTTTATGGCATTATCATGAGACCAGTGGATCTGGAATAATGCTTGAAGTCTTTCCGCAAATCAAGAAAGCATTTATGGCTTGGTTTACTTATGATACTCAATTGCCTGGTGAAAATGTGGTTTCTAATGTCGGTGATGCCGGGCATCGTTGGCTAACAGGTATAGGTGATTTGGATTTAGAAAACAACTCTATCACGTTTGAATTAACAAGCACCTCAGGTGGATTATTTGATAATCCTCAAGATACACAGAACTCAGAATTTGGCACTTATGGAACTCTAACTATTACCTTTAATAACTGTGGTGATGCTCAAGTGAGTTACAATTTGATTGAACAAGAGTTATCAAATACTTTCCCAATTGAAAAAGTGGTGTCTGATAATATTCCTCTTTGTGAAGGTTTATATAATCAAATTTCCGAATAATTTTTATGAAAATCAATATCACTCCTGAGTATTTGCGCAATTGTATCATTGGTGTTGATGCGCCATTTTGTACGCCGTTTGGTCAGCGGATGATGTTGTACTGTGACTATACAGCATCCGGCAGAACTTTAAGTTTTATCGAAAAATATCTCATGCGTTTGCAAAGGCATTATGCCAATACTCATACAGAAGATGATATGACCGGTCGTTCAATGACGCACTTACTGCATTCAGCAGAGAAAACTATCAAGAAATGTGTCAATGCAGGCGATGATTATCGAATTATTAATGTAGGAACCGGTGCAACAGGAGCGATTAACAAACTTCAACAAATATTAGGAACTTATCTTCCTCCCGCTACAAGGAAAAGCCTTAAAGAGAATCTTGGTGTGGATTTTCATAAGACTCCAAATCATTTACCAATTGTTTTTGTTGGTCCTTACGAGCATCATTCCAATGAAATTTCATGGCGAGATGGTTTGTGTGAAATTGTGGAAGTTAGACTGGATATCAATGGACATATTGACATGCAGCACCTCGAACAATTATTACAAAAACCAGAGTACCAAAACAGAAAGAAGATTGGATCATTTTCGGCCGCATCAAATGTGACAGGACTTGTGTCACCGGTTCATGAAATCGCTGCCTTATTGCATAAATATAATGCTTTAGCAGTCTTTGATTTTGCAGCGAGTGCGCCTTATGTCAAGATTGATATGTGTCCAAAGGATTCAACAACAGAGCATAATACATCTTTGGATGCTATTTTTATTTCGTCTCATAAATTTCTTGGTGGTCCAGGTTCATCAGGTGTTTTGATATTTAACAAATCATTATACGATTCTTCCTTACCTCCAACCGTCAGTGGTGGAGGAACAGTAAGTTATGTTGCAGAACATCACCATGACTTTTTTGATGATATTGAAGAGCGTGAAAAAGCAGGTACTCCGGGTGTTTTACAAATATTAAGAGCAGCGCTTTGTTTCAAAGTCAAAGATAAAATTGGCAGCAAGCAAATTTCAAACATTGAACATCAGTGGTTAGATAAAGCCTTTACGGCATGGAAAGATAATGACTCCATTGAAATTTTGGGCGATTTGGATATTAACAATCGGGTTGGCATTGTTTCGTTTAATATCAAAACACAGTCGGGAAAATATTTACATCCTAAATTTGTGACTGTTTTATTGAATGATTTATTTGGAATTCAGTCTCGAGCCGGTTGTTCATGTGCGGGTCCTTACGGTCATAAATTACTTCATATTGATGAGCAAACATCCGAACAATACAGAGAGTTAATCAATAAGGGTTTTCATGGAATTAAACCTGGTTGGTGCCGAATTGGTTTTCACTATGTGATGGATGAAGCTGATGTTGACTACATTATCCAGGCTATAGAATTTATTGCTGAACAAGGCGAAAAATTTTTACCTTGGTATATTTTCTGCCTCAAACAGGCATGTTGGAAGCATATTGATGAAAAAGAGGATTGCCCAAAGTTAAAACTGGACGATGCATTTAATGAAGATATTATGGGTTCGAGTCCGGTGCCATCCGGATTGCGTAAGCAACTCTATTCTCAGTTTATTGCAGATGCGTATCAATGGGCTGAAAAGGGTAAGGAATTGCCTAAAAGACAAACCAATTATTTTGAGGAAGTGGCACACCTCAATCAATTTCTTGTATAGTTTCTAAGAGTAAAAAATATGGTCAAGTATGCTCATAAGCCATTTCTTGGTGCGTTTTGGATGGTGTTTGCAGGAATGTGTTTCGCACTGAATAACGCGGGAATTACTTATCTAACAAAGCATTTTAATCTTCATAATACCGTTATAGGTTTTTATCAATATTTCATTGCTTTCGTTTTTATGGTTCCATGGATATTAAGTACCGGACTAAAAAAATCATTAAAGACAGATCGAATTGGAATGCATGTTGTTCGGGTATTATTGTCTGTAATCGGTATTCAATTATGGATTTGGGGTTTATCGAGAGGAATTCCAATTTCTCAGGCAATTGCCTTGTTAATGACTTCGCCGATTTTTGTGACAATTGGCTCATCAGTTTTTCTTGGTGAACATGTCAGCCTATCCCGATGGTTTGCAACTCTCGTAGGCATAATTGGATCATTGATAATTCTTGAACCTTGGGGTGAGAGCTTTCGAGTTGCCAGTTTACTTCCTGTTGCTGCTGCTTTGTTTTGGGCGGGTTATTCGTTGATGGTTCGTCATTTATCGCATAATGAAAGTACCGGATCTATTGTTGTTTACTTATTAATTTTGATCGCTCCTTTCAATTTGTTTTTAGCCTTGCCGAATTTCCAGGTTCCGGGAAATGAAGCGTGGTATTACTTAACTGCAACCGGTTTGTTAATTGCTTTAGCCCAGTGGGCATTGGTGAAAGCATACAGTAGTGCCGATGCTTCATTCATTCAGCCTTTTGATTTAGTAAAAATGCCATTCAATATTCTTGCAGGGTGGTATTTTTTCAGCGAAATGTTACCACCAAAACTCTGGATAGGTTCAGCTTTGTTATTAGGTGCTGCTATTTTTATTTTGAGTAAAGAAAAGAGTTCAGGTAGCTGATTGTTTAAATAAATGAATCGTTCGGTTTTTAGCCGATTTGTAATCGACTATCTCTTCGGGGTAATGACAAATTTTTCTGGATGATTTTGTAGGATTATGGATTTCTTTATTCGATAAATTCATTAATTCCGGGACGTATCTTCTGATGTATGTTCCCTCAGAATCAAATTTCTGAGATTGCAAATAAGGATTGAATATTCTGAAATAAGGTACGGCATCACACCCTGTCGAAGCCGACCATTGCCAACCACCGTTGTTTGCAGCAAATTCGCCATCAACAAGGTTTTCCATAAACCACTTTTCACCAACTCTCCAATCCTGAAATAGAATTTTGGTGAAAAATACAGCAACAATCATTCTCAGTCGGTTATGCATCCATCCGGTTTCTTTGAGTTGCCTCATGGCCGCATCTATGATTGGAAAACCGGTTTCTCCATTTTGCCATTTCTCAATTAAATCCGGACGATAATCCCAATGAACATTTATCGTTCTATTAAAATTCTTATTTTTACTAACATGCGGAAAATGAATCATTATTTGCCTGTAAAAATCTCTCCATGATAATTCTCTGAGCCAGAAATCCTGTTTCCAGTCTTTATTTTTTTTATCGTATGTTTTTTTTATTATATTCAAACATTGTCGTGGTCCCAACATTCCAAAACTCAGATAAGGCGAAAGCATAGATGTACTATTCAGAGCCGGATAATCACGGTCTTGTTGATAGTTTTCAATTTTGTTATTACAGAAATTTTCTAGCTTTTGGTGAATCTCATAAGATGAGATTTGCCAATTTGATAATTTTGAGTCAAATTTTACATCAGTTTCAAAAGGAATTGCATTTGTGATGGGTTTAAGGCTTTTACGGATTTTGTATTTGAGCCATTGTTTTGGATTCTCAATCATTGTCAGCCACTTTTTGTAATAGGGTGTGAAGACTTTATAGGGTTGATAATTCTGTGATAATACCGGTTGGCTAACAATTAAATCATAATCTAACGCATGGACTTCAATGGAATGCTGTGTAAGTGTAGAAATTACATCTTCATCTCGTTGAGTTTCATCAAATGGCGTTTCTTTAAGAAAATAAACGTTGCGAAATTTATTTTTCATGCAGTAATTTAAAAGTAATTCTGGTATGTTTTTAAAGGTCTCGCATGAAGTTTTCTCAAATTTTATTCCGATTGAACCTGATTCAATAGCTAATTGATTGACTCTACGTTTGCGAAATTCAATGCTTATATCTGATTCATTGTGCTTTTTCCATTGCTTTTCAGTAGCAATATACAGGATTTGTGCTTTGCAGGTATTATCCTCTAATGCTTTTGCAAGAGCAGGGTGATCCTGAATGCGTAAATCACGGCGTAACCAAACCAAGTTCATGAACTATATCTCGTTTTGCAAACCGAGTTCAGAAGGATAGGGCTGCAAATAATATTGTGAATTCAAATAATCGGAACCAAACTGTTTGAAATAATGCTTCAATAGCGTCAATGGTGTTATTAAATTGACTTCATGTTTTCTGTATTGCTCAATCACATTGAGAATATCGATTTTGACATCGGAGTTAATGTGTTTCTTCAAATAACCAAATAAATGTTGCAGTACATTGATATGATTACGTCGTTTGGGTGAAGTTTGAATGGCTCGCATAAATCGGCTGAGATATTCTGTTTTAATTTCTTCATAATTCTGGTTATGGCTATTGGCTAATAATTTACCTAGATATCGATATTCCTGTTGACTATGAGCCATCAGCATGTATTTGTATCTGCTGTGAAATTTAATGATATCGCCATATTTTTCAGAGTTTTGGACGTATTTCATAAAGTTCGAGTAGGCATAGACACGCATTATAAAATTCTCTCGTAACGCTTTGTCATTGAGCCTGCCTTCTTCTTCAACAGGCAAAGCAGGGTAAGTTTGCATCAATAACTCTGCAAATAAGCCGTTACGCATTGTTTGATGAGCATGTCCATTTTGCTGATAGACTTTGACTCTGAACATTCCGCAACTGGGAGATTTTTTCATCAGGATATAACCACACAGGTCATTAGTTTTCTCCAGATGTTTTTTTGATGGTTCTATTAATTTATCTGATAAGTCCTGATTTTCATGTCCTTTAATCACTAATTTCGAAGCTGTTGGATTACCATACAGTCTCATTGTTGGTCTGGGAGTTGAGAAACCGGCAGAAACTTCAGGACAGTATTTAATAAATTCAAAATACCGACTTAGCACATTGGTGCAGTATTTTGATTGTGTATGACCGCCATTGAACCTGACTTCGTCGCCAAGTAAACAAGAACTAATTCCTACTTTTATTTTATTATTTGACATTTTAGTTATACAAAAATATTTGATGTACAGGTATTATATTGTACAATTGTACAAAATGTACAGTATAAAATCAGATTGATATGATTAGTATTACAGAATTATCTGAAAAAACAGGCGTCAATAGTGTGACACTCAGAGCTTGGGAAAGGCGATATGGCTTATTAAAACCTCAAAGAACCCCAAAAGGGCATCGATTTTATACACAAGCTGATGTTGATAAAGTCATCAAAATTCTTAATTTAATAGAGCAGGGAGTCAGCGTTAGCAAGGTAAAGCCCCTGTTAGATTCTGGTGTTGAAACTTCTGAATTGAGTGAAAACTGGCAACAGCAAATTGACAGAGTCTTTCTGGCTTCTGAGTCGTTTAATAAAAACCGCATTGAAAAAATATACCGCGAAATTAGCAAGGAATACCCTTTTTCGGTGAGTGCATTCCAGTTTTTTAAAGTTATTCTTGATGAGTTAATTACCCGAAAAGACACAGGATTTCGTTCTGATTTCATGCAAAATATAATTCTCGATAATTTGAAACGGTCGAATTATTCTTATCAGCAATCTCACTCTTCAGAGTTTAAGACTGTCATCTTCCTGAACTCAATGCAATTAGATGGAAACGCTTTATTGTTGTCACTCCTTTTGAAAGAAATCAATCATGAAGTAGAAATTTTTAAAAATTGTACTTTTAATCAAATATTTGAATATATGCGATACAACCCTATTGATCATTTCGTCTATATTGACAACAAAGTGCTGGATTCAAATCAGCTCAAAAAAGAACTAAAAGACAATGATCTTGCTCAAATTTTTCTAGTTGGTGCTCAATTGAAACTCAATCAAGAAATGTTTGATTTTTCTAATTTATTGACTGTAGTAGCCGATCCGTTAGAAGTTTTTTCAATTATTAAAGGAGATTAAAATGAACCATAAAACCTTTTGGAGCACTTTTGTATTTTTGTTTTTCAATTTTTTAGCACTTTATTTAGGTGCTCTTTTTACTGATGCCGGAGTCAATTCAGATTGGTATCAAAATGCTCTCAAAGCTCCATGGACACCACCGGGTTGGATGTTTGGTGCTGCATGGAGTTTGATTATGGTTTGTTATGCCTTTTACATGGCAAAAGTTTGGAATACTATATCAAATAAAAACGTATTGATTAGTTTATATGTTTTTCAATGGGTACTGAATGTGCTTTGGAATCCTTTGTTTTTTTATTATCATTGGGTTTGGATTGCAGAAATAGTTTTAATATTATTAACTATCTTATTGATTTATAAGCTAATAGTATTTTCAAAACATGCAATAACAGCCGGAATATTTTTACTTCCTTATATATTCTGGCTGTTTATTGCAAATTCCTTAAATCTCTATTTTGCAATAAAGAATTAAGATATTTGTACTACTAAATCTCTAGCTTTGAAATATCAGCTATTGCTAAAAACATCTGATTGAGTTCGGATAATACAGCTAAACGATTTAAACGAATTTCAGTATCATCGCTGTTAACCATGACATTTTCAAAGAACTTATCAACCGGTTCAGCCAGCGATGTGAGAAAGTTAAAAGCATCATCATAATTTTGTGATTCAACTTGCTGATAATAGCGCCGTTTAATTGATTCTATAGCTCCAAATAGATTTTTCTCTTCTTGTTCATTAAGCAATCGGATTGTCACTTTGTCCGGAATGGATTCGTCAGATTTTTTCAGAATATTGCTGATACGCTTATTGGCCTCAGCCAGTGCTTGAGAGGAAGAGTCTTCTTTAAATTGAGCACATGCAGCGATTCGTTTGCTGATATCTGCTAAGTTTGCCGGTTTTAATGACAAAACAGCATCAACTACATCGTGACTAAATCCTTGTTCTAGATAATTATTTTTTAATCTTTGTAAAACGAAATCTTCAACTTCTGCTTTGATAGAGTCAACATTCAGATTTTGTACCGGAACTTGCCGAACACAAAACTCAATTAAGTCAAAAATATTTAAATTGAGTTCACCTTGTTGGATGATTTTGATAATTCCCAAAGTGGCACGACGTAATGCAAACGGATCTTTATTTCCTGAAGGCTTCTTACCAACTGCAAAAATGCCACAAAGTGTATCCATTTTATCAGCAATTGCTGTTGCCTGAGCGAGTGCAGTTGTTGGAATGGAATCGTTTGAAAATGCCGGCTTATATTGTTGACGGATAGCGGTGCAGACATCCTCTTTTTCACCTTGACTTTGCGCATAATAAGCTCCCATGATACCTTGTAAATCAGGGAATTCGCCAACCATGTCAGTGAGTAAATCACATTTTAAAAGAGTTGAAACCCTTACAGCATCTTCTTGATTTAATTCAAGTTTTTCAGATAAATATTTGAGTATTGATGCAACTCGGTCACATTTATCAGCCAGAGAACCCAATTGTGCTTCAAACGTCATTTTCTTCAACATTTCAAAACGATTTTGGAGTGGCTGTTTACGGTCTTGTTCCCAGAAAAATCCGGCATCCGCCAAACGAGGACGAATCACTTTTTCAAATCCTTTAATCACTTGTGACACATCTTTAGACTCAATATTTGCCAAAGCTATGAAATTGGGCATTAATTGATTGTTATTATCAAACACCGGGAAATATTTTTGATGCTTTTGCATCGACGAAATCAGAGCTTCAGGTGGTACTTGCAGAAAGGACTCTTCAAAACTACCGGCAACCGCAACAGGATATTCAACAATGGAAGCAACTTCTTGTAGCAAATCCACATCAATTTTTGCAACACCGTTGAGGGATGTTGCTACTTTTTCAACTTGTTGACGAATGCTTTCCTTTCGGCTTTCCTGATCAACATAAACTCTGACACTTTCCAGTTGAGAAACGTAAGAATCTGAAGAATCGATGGTGATAAAATCAGGAAAGTGAAAACGATGACCACGGGTTTGATTGGATGCCGTAATCGAGAACATTTCAAATGGAATCACTTCGCTGTTTTTCAACAAAACCATCCAGTGAACCGGTCTGATGAATGCAAATTCGTTATTTCCCCAACGCATTGGTTTAGGAATTGGCATTTTGCCAATGCTGTTTTTAATAAAATCAGGTAATAACTCCGTTATGTTTTTACCTTTTTCTTTAATGTCATAAACCAGCCATTCACCTTTATCTGTCTTTAATGTTTGCAAATCGGAGACTTCCACACCAACAGATTTAGCAAACCCGATTGCTGCCGGTTTTGGGTTGCCGTTTTCATCAAATGCCGCAATTACAGCCGGTCCTTTTCGCTGAATAACTTTATCTGCCTGCATTTCGTCAATATCATCCAGAATAAAAGCGAGTCTTCGAGGCGAAGCGAACCAACGGCTTTTGGATAAATTGAAGCCAATTTCCGCTTTTTGAAGTTCTTCAATGACACCGTTGTATAAACTTTCAGCTAATGAATTGAGTGATTTTGGAGGAAGTTCTTCAGTTCCTAGTTCAAATAAAATCTGAGTCATTTATTTTTCCTCCTTTTGTGAATCTTTACATCCGGGAAATCCAAGTTCTTCACGAATGAGATAATACATTTCAGCAACGGCTTTGGACATGGTACGAACACGTAAGATGTATTGTTGTCTTTCGGTCACGCTAATCGCTTTTCTGGCATCCAGTAAGTTGAAAATGTGAGAGGCTTTAAGAACTTTTTCATAAGCAACCAAAGGCAATTTGGCATCAATCATTTTAAAGCATTCGGACTCGCAATTACCAAAGTCTTGCAAACACATTTCCACATTTGCCTGTTCAAAATTATAAGTCGATTGCTCAAATTCATTTTGGTGGAATACATCTCCGTAAGTAACGGTTCCATTCGGAGTTTCTGCCCAGATTAAATCATAGATGCTTTCCTTTTCCTGCAAATACATTGCCAGTCTTTCCAAACCATAAGTAATTTCACCCATAACCGGCTTGCATTCCAAACCGCCAACTTGTTGAAAATAGGTGAATTGCGTAACTTCCATGCCATTCAGCCAGACTTCCCAGCCTAATCCCCAGGCACCAAGAGTTGGGGATTCCCAGTTGTCTTCCAGAAAGCGTATGTCATGCAGTAAGGTGTCGATTCCGAGTTCTTTCAATGATTCCAAATACAATTCCTGAATATTATCCGGAGAGGGTTTTAACACCACTTGGAACTGATAATAATGCTGAAGTCTGTTTGGATTCTCACCATAACGCCCGTCTGTTGGACGTCTGCAAGGCTGAACATAAGCACTATTCCATGGCTCAGGACCAATAGAACGTAAAAAAGTCGCAGGATGAAAGGTGCCGGCACCGACTTCCAAATCCAAAGGTTGTACAATTACACAACCATTTTTTGCCCAGAAATTTTGTAGTTTTAAGATAATCTCTTGAAACGTCAACATATAGAATTGTCCATTTAGCTGTAAATCACAAGGTTGTGAATTATACTCATTTTGATGGTTAAACTCCAACATGGCTGAATGCTAATTTATTTTTTCAGCCATGTTTTTGATTTCTGTCGGAATTGTCTGATTATTCGATAATTTTTATCGTAGAAATCATCTCAGCCATCTGCTCCAGTTCAGTTTGCAAAGATTGTGATTGGAACTCAGGATATGGAATCATCGTCAGATAAAACACCACACCATCTTTTAGATACCTGCTGAAAGCAATATTTTTTATGTTATCACCGTCTTTGTGAATCAGATAGGAAACTCTTTGCCCATTTGGATTGGTTACCATTCTGTTTTCTTTTATATCTGCCATGAGGTAATCAGCTTCAGAAATCGGCTCCGAATCATCATTTTTTTCTAACATGTATGTTGAGGTTGCATAGACGGATTTGTTTTTTGTCAGAAGATAATCGCCATATTGTAAATTGGGACTGATTGTCCAGTTTTCGTTTAATTGTAAATCAACTGCAATCGTGCCTTTGCTTCCCGAATCATAAAGCTTAGCGTGATAGGTTTCAGCAAATGTGGAAGTGGTTATTGTCAGTAGTAAAAGTGTAATATATTTCATGCTTAATTTATTTTTTGTTCAATTTATTAATATACGCTAATTTTTTTAATCAGGTGACAATGTTTGATAAATTCTTAACATTTTATTGAAAGCGGAAATAAAAAACCAATTTGCTTAATATCACCCTGGCAAAAGTTTATAATAGCAAAATTCTAAAAATGTTTTGTAAATGTCAGAATCGAATCAATTACCAAAACTCAGTAAAGTTATTGTTTATGGTTTGGGTGCTATGGGGCGTCCGATAGCTAGAAACTTATATGAACACGGACTTTTACTAGGCGTTAAGAACCGCACTGAGGGAATTGCAACAGGACTTGCAAATGAACTCAATCTGGAAGATTTTGAATCCGAAGAAGATATGTTTGCTCAAGCTGATTGTGTTTTGACTTGTGTTTCTGCCGATGAAGATTTGTTGCAAATAATTGATGAAATCAAACCCTATTTGCAGAAAGACTCAGTGATTATTGATTGTTCAACAGTGAGCTCATGGACGGCGAAACGAATTGCAGCAGATTTAGAAAAACAAGATGTTGGTTTTATGGATGCTCCGGTTTCCGGTGGTGTGGAAGGAGCGAAAAAAGGCACTCTTTCCGTTATGGTAGGAGCTAATTTGAAAACGTATAAACGAGCCAATGATTTGTTTCATTCTATTGGCTCACAGGTGACTTATATGGGCAAAGTCGGGCAAGGACAAGCGACAAAAGCCGTCAATCAGGTCTTGGTTGCGGGTGTGGCGCAAGCGGTTTGTGAAGCTCTGGCTTTTGCTGAGAAATGTAAATTACCAATTGAAAAAACTGTAGAGGTTCTTTCATCTGGTGCGGCGGGGAACTGGTTTCTGGATAAACGTGGCATCACCATGTGTAAGGACGAGTTTGATAAAGGCTTCAAACTAGCTTTGTTACACAAAGATTTGAAAATTGTACAGAAAACTTTATTGGATATGCAATCTGAATCACAAATAGTTGAAAAAGGTTTGGTTGAATACAAACAATTGATGGAGCAGGGCTACGGTGATTTGGATATTTCAGCACTGATTAAACTCAAAAGAAAGCAACTGCATAACGAGGAAGACTCATGACTGAGACAACAAGCTCACAAACTCATTTCGGTTATAAAACCGTAGCGATCGAAGAAAAAGAAAAACTCGTCGGTGAAGTTTTCACTTCGGTTGCTGCCAAATATGACATCATGAATGACTTCATGTCATTAGGTATTCACAGGCTTTGGAAACGTCATTTTGTTTTAACCAGTGGTGTTGAAGAAGGTGCACAAGTGTTGGATTTAGCCGGTGGAACCGGCGACATTGCCAAGTTACTTGCACCGAAAGTCACCGATAAAGGTCATATCATTGTCGGTGATATCAACCAAGGAATGCTTGATGTTGGAAAAAATAGACTCATCGATGCCGGGCTTTGGGGGCAGGTGACAACTCAACAAATGAATGCGGAGTCTTTACCTTTTGAAGAGGACACTTTTGATTTGGTGACGATTGCTTTCGGACTGAGAAACGTGACCAACCAGCAAAAAGCACTGGATGAAATGTATCGTGTTTTGAAACCTGGCGGAAAACTGATGATTCTGGAATTCACACGGGTCAATTTGAAGTTTCTCAGCAAAATCTATGATATTTATTCATTTAAAATCTTACCAAAGATTGGCGAAATTGTAGCTAATGATCGCGATTCCTATCAATATCTCGCCGAATCAATTCGCAAACATCCCGATCAGGAAACATTAAAATCAATGATGGAACAATCCGGCTTTGAGCTTTGTAAAGTTGAAAATCTCAGTGGTGGAATTGTTGCTGTTCATTCAGGTTATAAAACATGACAACCGAACAATTACAACAAAATCAGGAAAATTGGTTTGAGAGATTCTTTCTTAATAATCTCAATACTGCCATTCGCAAAACTTTATCTTATGACTACGAAGCGGTCAAAAAATTGCAGGTTTATGAAGGTAAAATTGTAAAAGTTGAGTTGGGTTCCACACCTTTTGAGTTTTTTTTAACTATTCAAAAAGATGGTATTGTCCTCAGTAAATACTCGGATTCAGAAGCGGATACCACGATTAAAGGTTCTCCATTGGCTATTTTTGCGATGAATATGGAACAGACTGTCAGCGGAATTAAAAATGTTGAAATATATGGTGATGCCAATGTCGGGCAATTTTTAGCAAAGTGGTTAAAAACTGTCAAACCTGATTGGGAAGAGGCTTGGTGTGAATTGTTTGGTGATGGCATGGGTGTCAGGGTTTCAAAAACCATCAATAGTGTTTTGGATTTTGGCAAAAAGTTTCGGGAATCTCTCGTCACAAGTAGTAAAGAGTATCTGGTTGAAGAATCCAGAGATTTGATTTCACCAACCGAAATGGAACAGTTTTTGGATGATGTTGATGATTTGAAATCGGATGTTGACAGACTGGAACAACAAATTAATCTTCATAAATCAACTTTATGAATCTACTGCGTCTCACTAAAATTCTGCACACTTTTGCGGATTATCGGGTTAAGGATTTGTTGCCTGAAAATAAACGCAAAAAGCGAATTCACTTATTGAGATTGTTTTCGCCTTTTGCTTCAAAAGGGAAAAAGTGTCAAAGTAATCCTGAAAAACTTCGTAAAGCTCTTGAGCATTTAGGTCCTATTTTTGTGAAATTCGGGCAAGTGTTGTCCACACGTCCGGATTTGATTCCTTTGGAAATCACCAAAGAATTATCCAAGCTCCAAGATGATGTCGAACCTTTTGCATGGAATGAAGCGAAAGAGTTTATCGAACAACAAATGGACCAGCCGTTGGATGAAATTTTCAGTTCCATTGATGAAAAACCTTTAGCATCAGCTTCAGTGGCACAGGTTCATGCTGCTGAGTTGAAAGATGGCAGAGAAGTTGTTATCAAAGTTCTGCGTCCAGGAATCAGAAAACAAGTCAAAAAAGACCTCGAATTGATGCGATCAGTAGCGAAAATAGCACGAACTTTCTGGAATCCCGGAGTTCAGGTTGATCCGCTTGAGATTGTTGCTGAGTTTGAGAGAACTATTTATGATGAGCTTGATTTGCAAAGAGAAGCTGCAAACGCTTCGGTACTTCGAAAGAATTTTAGCAACTCGAATGATTTGTACATTCCTGAAATTTACTGGCAATATTGCAAGGAAAAAGTCATGGTCATGGAACGGATTTATGCGATTCCAATTGGTCATTTTGATAAGTTAAAAGCTGCCAAGATTGATCTCAAAGCATTATCTGAAAAGGGCTTGAGACTGTTTTACACACAGGTTTTCAGAGATAATTTCTTTCATGCAGATATGCACCCGGGAAATATTTTTGTCAATCCGGCAAATCCACAAGATCCACAAATTATCGTGCTTGATTTCGGTATTTGCGGTTCATTGCCAAAAGGTCATAAGCGTGACTTAGCAAATAATTTCATGGCATTTTTTAATCAGGATTACCGTCGAATTGCTGAGTTACACATTGAAGCCGGTTGGGTTCCTGCCGATACGCGTGTGGATGAACTGGAATCTGCAACCAGAACCATTTGTGAGCCTTATTTTTCTCGTCCTATCAGCGAGATTTCTTTTGGCGAAGTGATGCTGAAAACTTTCGAAATGGCAAGAAAATTTAATTTGGTGATTCAGCCTGAATTTATTCTTTTGCAAAAAACTTTGTTAAATATTGAGGGGTTAGGGAGGCAACTTTATCCGGAACTCGATATCTGGAAAACCTCCAAGCCGGTTTTAGCATCAATTATGCGGAAACAATACGGCATGGATGGGGCTTTGGAAACTTTAAAAAATAATCTTCCACGCTGGCTCGAACAAACCAGTGAAATCCCAACTTTAGTTCATGAAATATTGAGTCAACAAGCAAGACCTTTGACAAAACTTCAGCAAATCGAAAAAGCGAAAGCGGATAAACTCAAAGCTAAACAACAAAACAAAAAAATATATGCAATTCTTGCTTCCGGTTTCGGAATCATTTCAGCATTATTGTATAGTTTAACAACAGATGGCACTCAATATTTTGGAATGTCGATTCCAACAATTTTAGCCTTAGTAATTACAGTTGTCTTTGTTTTTAAAGCAATTAAGAATTGAATTCACTCCGTTTAAATTAATAAAATCAATTAGTTACTATATTTGCACTCTCGTTTGAAAGACTGATTGTGGCAATGGCACCGCTATTGAATTTGATAAAATCTTTTTCGATACCATCACTAAAAATAACTCCTTGAGTAGGCATCAATGATTCAATGACCAGTTTATTTTTCTGATTGATAATTCCGGCTACAATTTCCGCTTGAGTGCGAATACTTTTGAATGGTTCCCGAACAGCAAATAACAATTCTTCATTGCTTAGTTTGGGTCGGTAATGTTTTTGAGGAGCAATTATTTCATCTGATTTCTTTAATTTTTTTTGTGGAACTTTGCGAGTTTTTAGCGGCTCACTCGGCTCGAAAGTATCTGAAATCCCGTAAGCCATGTTAAAAATAGAGCTTAACCATCCGGTTGAACCGGCAGCTGTTGAAATGATTAAACCACTTGATGATTGTTCTTCAGTTTTGCCGTTAAATGTGATTTTATACCTTGCTGAAATATGTGATGTCGGTCCAATAAACAAATCATTAAATGCCAGTAAGCTCTGGCCATCATTGAGGCTGGCTTGGGCGAATCGAACATTTCTCACACTATAGTTTTGTAACATAACCGAATCGACTGCTTGAATAAAATTATCCGGATTGTAAGGAAGTAACACACCATCATAACGCTGTTGGTCAGGATTGACAGCAATCATAGGAATTCCTTTTGAATATTTGGCAGTATTTGCAACTAAACCGTCTTGACCGACAACAATAATTATGTTTTTTTGATCAAAAATGTATGAGGGAAGAAAAGTGCGGTCAATCGTTTTATGTTTGATAACTTTAGATAGTTGAGTTTGTAAACGATTGAGTGAAGCATAAAATATTTCATGCTCAAGTTCGTAATCTTCGTAAAAACCACCGAGGCTTTCGATATAAAACTTAGTTTGTGCTTTGGTATTAAATCGCTCTATTAAAGATTCCAGCCGGGTTTTACTACGAACAATTATGGCATATTCTTTTGCTACAGGTTTCACTGTTGTTGAATATTATTCTTTAAAATCGAATCGAGTAAATCAGGGCTTATATTCAAATTAGAAATCTTATCAGCATTTTGAGCTAACTCTCTGAAAGCTAAGGAAAGATTGATTCTAGGATCGTTATTATTTCCTAATGCAGTTATCACTTTCCAGTCCATCTCTTTGTATGGTTTTAGAGTAGTTTCAAGCACATAACCTTCAGTTTCTGCTTGTTTTTTATCGTTTTCAGTTTTTTGTTTGAGAAGTGACTTGCGTTGTTCTTCCAATAAAATATCTGTTTCCAGATTCATCTCTTTGAGCTTCCTTTGGTTCTGAGCTTCAAGAACATCAGTTTCCATTTTTTTCTCAGAAATTTGTTTGCGTTTTTCTTCAACAGCAATTTCGGTATTGAGTTCGGTTTCCTTAATTTTTCTTTCTTGCTCGACAGCAAAGTTTCTTCGTGTGTAGATGGCTTCATCGGCTTCTTGTTGAAGCTGTTCGCGAGTTTCTGTTTCCAAAGCACGTTGCATCTCAGGAGTAGGGGTGACTGCCAATATATTTACGCCCATGATTTCGACCCCTAGAGCTTGTGCTAAATTTCCTTCAGAAAAACCTTGTAAAATTGCATCTTCAATGATTTTTGCTGAACGAATGACATCTTTTAAGCTGGTATTATGAGCCAGGCTGGAAGTCGCAGTTTGAGCCGAATTAATAATTCTTTGGCTGAGTTTTTCAATATCATTGACTTTATATTGACCATCATCTTTAACTGTAAAGTCGAGCACATCTGCTAGTATTTCAGGTTGAGTGATTTTATAAGTGATTTGACCTTGAATACTGACAGTTTGATAGTCATGAGTTGATTCATTAAAAATAAACGGCAGACTGTTACTACCAATTGGAATTGCAACAATTGAACTACTTGGAGCATAATAGAAAAATGATAATCCACGACCTTTGGATATAACCTTGCCTTTTTTATAATGAATGACATAAGACATGGAGTCAAATTTGATGTGTTTGATACCGAACATTTGTTATTTTCTCCCAAAAACCAGAAAGTTATTTTAACTTATCAGTATCTAAAATGAAAGTGCAGCCAATTTATGGCCACACTTTCATGTTTTGCTTTAGGCTAGAAATAACTATTGGCAAATATCTGATTCAAATCCATTTATAAACAGGTAATCTTGAACATGAATTTTTACAACTTTAGGTACAGAGGTATCGATACCGCCAAAATTTGTTCCTCCATCATCTTGAAGCTGAACTGAAACTTCAGCAATCCCTTGATTCCCTGTAAATGTGGTTGTTAATGTCCCATCATTTAAAACATCTATTGCCCCTAAAATACTTGAAGGATCTGAAGTATTTACGATGAAATCGTTAACTGATTGAGACACATCTTCATTGACCGGTCCAAAATCAAAATTACATGCGACAATTTTATTAAGTTGCGTTCCAGTATCATCAACCGAAATGTATATATTAGAATTTGCCTCAAAAGATGGTTGGTCATTCACACAATTGATTGTGAGGTTCACAGTTGCAGTGTCCCCTCCTGTAATTTCATAAGAAAAACTATCCGAACCACAGTAATCAGGGTTTGGAGTGTACTCAACTGAAATACCATTACCCAAGTCGTATTCTATTAAAGCCATTCCATTATTAGCAGTTTGAGTTATAGAAGTGATATAGAATGTGTCACCTTCAACATCAGAATCATTAAGTAATACATTTAAGCTATTAGCTCCTGAATCCTCATTCATGGTGAAATTGTCATCATTGGCGGTACTTGGGTCATCTACACAAGTAATAGTGACCGAAACTGTTGCTGAGTCTCCACCTGTGATGGAATAGGTAAAACTATCTGCACCACAATAGTTGGCATTGGGAGCATAAGTCACACCAGCTGCTGTAAATCCGGTTGTGCCGTTGGAAGCTGAACTCACTCCAGTCACGTCTTTAGGACCACCGTCCACATCGGTGTCATTGGCAAGCACATCGATAGCACTACTTCCAGAATCTTCATTCACTGTTGCAGAGTCATTCACAGCGACCGGATTATCATCCACACAGGTAACGGTGACTGAAACAGTTGCTGAATCGCCTCCGGTGATGGAGTAGGTGAAACTATCTGCACCACAATAGTTGG
>JAGRJP010000022.1:0-19269 GCA_020442665.1 Lysobacterales bacterium | reverse complement strand
AATCTTCATTCACTGTTGCAGAGTCGTTCACAGCGACTGGGTTATCATCCACACAGGTCACCGTAATTGAAACCGTAGCCGAATCTCCACCGGTGATGGAGTAGGTGAAACTGTCTGCACCACAATAGTTGGCATTTGGAGCATAAGTTACGCCACTTGCGGTGAATCCTGTAGTTCCGTTGGCAGCGGTTCCAACGCCAATAACATCTTTAGGACCACCGTCCACATCGGTGTCATTGCTTAAAACATCAATGGCATTGCTTCCTGAATCTTCATTAACTGTTGCGGAGTCATTCACAGCGACCGGATTATCATCCACGCAGGTAACAGTGACTGAAACCGTTGCAGAGGATCCGCCATTTAATGTGTAGGTAAAATCATCAGTTGGAGAACCGTCATTACAGTAATTCAGATTGGACTGATAAGTTAAATCTGCCCCTCCATTTGTTATGGTGACTTCACCATTTGTTGGCTGTGTAACCGATTGAATGGAATTGCTACCACCATCCGGATCGGTGTCATTTGCCATTACATCGATTGTGGTTGCAGGATCATCTTCTGAGACAGTTGCTGAGTCGTTAGCAGCTGTTGGATTATCTTCGACACAAGTCACTGTTATTGAAACCGTAGCTGTATCACCACCAGTGATTTCATAAGTAAAATCATCAGTTGGTGCTCCATCATTGCAATAATTTGCATTCGGTGTGTAACCCACATCAGCTCCTGCATTGGTGATTGCTACTATACCATTTGTAGGTTGTGAAGTTATATTTGTCACCACAAATGAATCACCCTCTGCATCCGAGTCATTATTTAATACATCAATGGTATTCGCACCTGAGTCTTCTGTTACTGTATCAGAATCATCATTAGCCACTGCCGGATTATTAACTGAAGCTAATGTTGGAATTAAACACCATTCATCTAATGTTCCTGTGTCTCCACCGGCTCTGTCTCTGACATTGATTGTCCAATCACCAGAAAACTCAGCAGTATTAAATGCTGATAGTGCTTCATTTGGAACAACGAATCCATGAATAGCAGGTGAGTTATCACATTGATTTTCAGCAACTATCGTTGCACCATCATCAAATGTCGCAGCGACATCATCACCTGAACACCCATTACCATTATTAACTCTTCCGGGGCGATCCATTAAATCTACTGATGTTCCTGTTGAGTCATCCGTTAGAGTTACAATGAGGTCGCCCACCCATGTATGGGTAATACTGACCTCCACATTTAAATCAAGTAGTGTTCCTGAGGTCGCAACATTACCGGTATCACTCACTCCGGTATTGTTATTGTCAGGAATCGAAGCTGAAGGAGTAAAACATACATTTTCAGCAGTCGTGAAAGAAAATACCGATGTTTGTTCATTTCCACATGAATTAATTGCGGTAACTCTCCAATAGTATGTCGTATTGGATGATAAGTTTGTTGTCACATTATAGCTTGTTGTAGTCAAACCAGTTTCATTGATTACGATATTTGAAAAAGCCATATCTGTTGCAACTTCCAAATTATATGTAGATGCTTGAGTTGATGCGTTCCATGATAAAGTCGGTGTTAATGAAACACTTGTGGCAGTGTCCGCAGGTGATACCAATGAGAAAACACTTGGTGAATTATCAAAGACATTTAATGTTAAATCAATATCGGCAGTTTTGTTATTATCTATGGAGTCTGTAGCCGTTGCCATTATTACATGTTGACCATTTGAAATAGATGCAATATTGCTGACAGAAAATGTTGTATTTCCACCTGTAGTAACTACTGGGTTCAGTGAAAAAGCACAACTCCCACCCGATGGACATCCTGTAGATGTCATATTTGTTATTGCATTGAAACCATCTGATAGCGTCAAATTAAAGCCTGCTGAACTGTCTGTTGTACAAACATCAATTTCTTGTGGTGATGCAGATATCCTGTATCCACAACTTGGAACTGTAAAAGAACCAATTCGGGTTCTCCAACTTCCTGAACTGGTGCTTGCCAGATACTCAGATGTGAACCAAAAGGTACATCCATCCAGCGGATCAATTTCCATTGCAGAATAATCTCCCCAACGACCGGATGAATGAGTTTGTGATCCGCCACCTGCAAAGAGAGTGGCTTCTGTTTCCATCACTCCCAGCCCATCGACGGATGCATCATGAACAGTATAACGTAATGAAGGAAATGTTGAAGATGAAGTTACTGAATATCCCAATCCAATATTACCGCCGGCGTCCATAGCTATACTCGGTGAAAATCGATTATCAGTATCAGGAGTGAAAGTCCCTTCTTGTCTGTAAGTCCATGTCGAAGAAGCGGTATTTTTGCGCAACTCGAACCATCTAATGGCAGAACGTTTGCCACTGGAAACGGCATTTACACCCCAAGCTCCAACTAATGTTTGATAAGATCCAAAATTTCTGAACTGGAATCTTTGTTGTGGCCACCAAGAATTACTGTCAATGAGCGTACTTGTACCTGGTTGGGGCAAGCAGTTAGTCACAAAAAAACCACACACTGTCCAATTGAAATCAGTCATTCCATCAGCATTCGTTATAACTTGGTCTAATGAAAAAGTAGTATTGGCCGGAGTGTCGAAATCAACATCAAAAACATAAATATCAATTGAATCATTCGCCGGATTTCCAAAATAGGATTCTCCGGCGTCTCGTATGGTGTAAAAATAACCAGGAGTATTTGCTGCTGGAGCAATCCCATCACTATCGGCAGGCATCAATAAGTTAGGGTAATTGGTGTAAAATTGAGCACTTCTGGGCGCTAAACCTTGCCTCATGTTTTCATAATCTATGGCATAAGCCGCATAACCATTTTGGAAACCGGTGTTGTATCCCATATATAAAGCAACTTGTCCAGGTGAATTCATTAGCCCTAATTTGTAATAATCGGGAAAATCATCAGTAACTAATTGATACAAGTAGTAACTTCCAGTCGGGTCACCTGTTTGAGAAATTGCAAAACATACAGATTCAGGAGCAGCCGATACAGCAAACTGAGATAAAATCCATTGATCATTTTGTTCATCATACAAAAAAACGGCATCACCATCATTATCTGTCTGGCATCGTCCTCCAAACCCGCTCCATAGCGTATTTGTGTCGAATGGACCAGCAATTGAGTTCCCTGATTTATCGAAGATTTGATATGTGGAATTCACGACTTGTAAAATATGATTAGGACCAACTGCCATTTCTGTATCAGGAGGTAAATAACCCGAAATATTGGGCATTCCAGCAAACTGAGTGTTCAGCGCCGGTGTTTGAAAATTGCTTGGATTTTGAATTGAAATAAATGCTAGAGGGTCATCTTGTTTCGGAGCCATCGTTCCGTATCTGTTACCATTTTCATCATATAAATCTTCATGACGTATATTGCTAGACTCTTTCTGCTGGAATGGCACTGGTGTCACCACTGAAAATGAAGACACAGGCTGACTTACCAGAGGACCAATCATTGGTTGTAAAAAAGGTGATTTCGAATTTAAATTATCTTTTTCATTTAATTTTTTTAGACTCAGTTCTACTTTTTGGATAGCCGATACTGATTTACGCTTATCGAATCCTTTCCAGTGCTTTTCATCATTAATATTTTCTCCGGCAAGTATCGCTTTGGATTTAAGTGAATGTCCGGCAGGTTTCAATGCAATCATTGGATAGAGTTGGTTATTGTTTACATTTAGACTAAATTTAATATTTGCATTCTGTGAAAATGTGGTCTGTAAATTTTTATATGTCCCTCGAATTTTATTTCCTGAACCGAGATTGAGCTTTATTTCATTTGTGGTTAATTCATAGTCGTTATAAGTTTCTTCATACAGCAATTTAGAGCCATTATCATCAAAGTAACTGACTATAAGCTGGTTGCTTTTTCCTTTATTCAATGGCAGTGATTTAGGTAAGGTTTCTTGCCAATAAATAAAATTCGGAAAATATTTCAAATCTTTGGTATCCGGTATATCTTTAGAACTAACTAAGGATATAAAGCTCATCATGAATAGCATCAGATAAGTTTGAAAATTTATCAGTGAAGTTTTTTTATCAATCCTTGATTGAAAAAAACTAATTGAGGAAGTTAATTTTGCAAATTGTTTCTTAATCATTTTAAAAGCCCTAAAATAAGGAATAAACATTAAATGTCTAACAAAAGTCTGTGAGGATTTAACACTAACACGTTAAAAATGTGAAATCCATCAAAAAAATATAAACAATTATTAAATTTCTGTGAATTTTATACGAAACTGTTTATCAAGTTGATAAATGACATTTCTTGAATCGATTTACAAAGAATCATTTCTGTGACTTCAATTTAGCAACTTTATCTCTAAGAACTTCTTTAGTAATGTTTTCGGGAGATATTGGCTCGCCAACATTTAGTCTGATTTTAGCTAAAAACTTTCTCGGACGCCTTTTTAAAACACCTTTATCCTTTCTGGAAAACAGACTTCCCCATAAATTGCTGAGTGACATCGGAATCACATCAACCGGTGTTTCAGAGATGATTTTCTCAATTCCATTCTTGAAAGGTTGAATGGTTCCATCTGAGGTCAATCCTCCTTCAGGGAAAATACCAACTAAATCACCTTCATCCAGAGCTTTTTTAACTTCAATAAAAGCTTTTTCATACATCTCAGGGTCTTCTTTATATCCGGCAATTGGAATTGCTTTCGCAGCTTTAAACAACCATTTGAGAACTGGAATATTATAAATTTTATAATACATAATAAAACGAACCGGTCGTCTGATATATCCACCGAGAATTAGTGGGTCGATAAAACTGACATGATTACATGCCAGAACCGCTGCACCATCATGAGGAATATTCTCCAATCCTTTAGCACGAATACGATAGAAAATCGATACCAGGAACCAGACAATCAATCTCATTAAAAATTCAGGGACAACTGTAAAGATGTACAAAGCGACAATAATATTTAATAAAACAGTGACTTTGAAAAGTTGAGGGATAGTCCACTTCATTGCCACAAGAATAACCATAGCCATAACAGCTGCTAACACCATAAATAAAGCATTGATGATGTTATTTCCGGCTATAACTCTGGAGAGGTGTGACTGATCAGCTCTTTCTTGCACAAGGGCGTACAAAGGAACAATATATAAACCACCGAACACTCCAATAAAACATAAATCAGCTAATATTCGTCCGCTTCCTTTTGAACTCCAGAATTGACTGATACTTTGTAACTCAGTAGAGGCAATCCAGTTTTCCGCTGCAACAGCAATGTCATAACCAAAGACAGCCAATCCGATAGCACCTATCGGAACCAATCCAATTTCAACTCTTTTGCCTGATAGTTTTTCACATAAAAGAGAACCAAGACCGATACCCACAGAAAACATTGATAATAATAATGTGATTACATAATTATCGCCGCCTAATACTTTTGAACCAAAGTTTGGAATTTGCATAAGATAGACCGATCCGTAAAACCAAAACCACGAAATTGCCAGAATAGATAAAAACACAACACGATTTTGAGGAAGAAAACTGATATTTCGATAAGTTTCTGTAAATATATTAAAATTCAATTTTATATCAGGTGATGATGCAGGGGTTTTGGGGATAAAACTCGCACTTAAATATCCGGCAACAGCTATACAAAGGATTGCTACAGTTATTGGCGTGATTGAATCCATTGCAATGAGAATTCCTCCAAGAATTGTACCAATTAAAATTGATAGGAAAGTAGATGATTCAATAAGGGCATTTCCGCCAATTAATTCCTCTCTTTCAAGATGTTGAGGAAGATATCCATATTTGACCGGGCCAAAAAGAGATGACTGTGAACCCATCAAAAATAACACAAATATTAATAAATTGATGTTATCAATATAAAAACCAAACGCAGCAATCAGCATTATGATAATTTCAATAAATTTTACGATACGAATGAGTCTGGATTTTTCAAATTTGTCAGCAATTTGACCGGCGATAGCAGAAAACAGAAAAAAAGGCAAAATAAATAGCCCTGCTGCTAAATTAACCAGCATGTCACTGTTTGCAGTTGCTTTATAAGCTATCATTATGACAAGTGCATTTTTAAAAACATTATCATTAAAAGCTCCAAAGAACTGAGTCAGAAAAAATGGAAAAAAACGATTTTCTTTCAATAAACTAAATTGTGAATGCTCAGACATAACTGGTTCCTGCTAAATTTCAATATAGTGTAGCATTGATTTTGCAACTCATTTAGATAAATTTTAAAAGTGTTAACAATTGCTACGTTTGGTTTATCCAATTGACCTGAATTATTTAAATTGGTATTATTATAATTTTTACACAGGAGTAAATTTATGGGTTTTTTCGATTTTATTGCAGATGCCGGCTCAAGATTATTTAAAGATGATGACCCGGAACCAGAAGTAACTAAGCCGATTGCTGTACATATTAAAGAAGCAGGAGTCATGACAGATCACTTGAAAGTTGATTATAAAGCGGGTGCTGTTACTTTATCCGGTTATGTTCCGAATCAAGAGCAAAAGGAAAAAGCAGTATTAGTTGCGGGAAATGTGAAAGGTGTTTCATCAGTTCAAGATAATTTGATTCTCGGTGAACCACCAGCTGATAAAGCGGAGCAGGAAGCACAAGTAGCTAGAGCCAATGAAGAAGCGAAAAGCGAGCCTAGCTTTAAAACTTATACTGTTAAAAGCGGTGATACCTTAGGAAAAATTGCGCAGGAAATGTATGGAAAGGCTAGTTTATATCCGAAGATTTTCGAAGCAAACACACCAATGCTAAAAGATCCGAATAAAATTTATGTTGGTCAGGTATTGAAAATTCCTGAATAATAAATTCAGATTTATTGAAATTAAAGCCGAACCTCAGAAATGGAGTTCGGTTTTTTTTAGCTTAACTTTTCATTCAAATCCATTCTCAAAGATTGTATCTGTTAAGACTCTGATAATTCCGGTATTTCCTGTAATGGTATGAGCATCGCATTGATATGTAATCTCTTCAATAGTAGCAAATTTGTAGTAAAACTCCCAAGGGGAACCGGTTGCACCGGTTTCAGTATTAAATCCATCACCTTCACAGCTTTCAGAACAAATCATATTGTCATCTAAAGAGTGAATATTATGCTCACCTCCGGCATTACTGAACTTAACCACATCACCACGCTGAATAGAAATATCTGCCGGTATAAAATCATTCCCTACAGTAGCTTGAATATAATGAATGTTGACTGAAGTTGGTTCTATGACAGTTACCGAGCCGACCATTCCAAAACTAACGTGAGGCTGGCAATAATAGTTAAAAATTCCTGTTTGTCTAAAAGTAACTTCAGCGACCCAAGCAAGACTAGAAGGATTTCCGTCTCCGCCGCTGGCATCGCAACCATTGGCACAACGAAAACTACCATCGTTGGCAAAAACATTATGAGTTCCACCGGTATTTCGCCATCTCACTGTATCTCCAGCTTCAATGATTAGCGAGCTTGGGCTAAAAACATTGCTGGAAACCAATACTTCATGTGTTTTACTATTGGCTGAAAACGTAATTATTATCAGAGTTAATTTTAAAATAGTTTTCTTTAACATAAATTGTCATTGTTAATTCTATAGATGTCAGATTATGTCATTAATAACAAAATTTTCGTTAAGAAATTGTAAAACCATGATTAATATTCATTTATTTGAAAAGATTGTGTGAATTACTTCTCAGTCGGTATTCTTGTTTTTTATTAAATTATGCTAAAAAAATTGGAATCAACATGGGAATATTTAGAACGAAATTTTATCCGTTAACTGAAAAAAACTTACCTGAAAAATCTGTAAGTCCGGAAAATGTTAATCGATTAATAAAAAAAGACAAGTTTGTTAAAATTCAACACAATACTAAAAAAAGAGTAAATTTCCCTTCGGGAACTATTACTACACCAAATATGATTCACCGAGTATTGACTAAGATGGGTTATGGAGCCAATGATGAATCAGTGAGTCATATTCAGTCTCTACCCGGAGCAACAGATACAGATAAAATTTTTGCATACATTGATGAGCAATTATATCCAATGAGTATTGATGATAGTGTCGCAGAATCACAGCTTAATAATGGTTATGAAACGCTCAATAAAACTCGCATTCAGCTTTATCAAGATCACTATCGTCGTCCTGATGGCATGGATATCCCATGGGAGGTTCATGTTCGCCCGGGCAGAGAAACAAATTATGCCAGTTATTTGCGGGCAACCCAGAGCAAAAGGCAATTACTGGAAATTTTAGTAGATTTCTGGCACAACCATTTTAATGTTTACATGGATAGTGGTGGAGTGCAACCGATGTTTGTGCATTATGACAGAGACGTCATTCGAGACAATGCTTTAGGAAGTTTTCGACAAATGCTAGAAGATGTTACAACTTCTACATGTATGCTTGATTATTTGGGAAATGGCGTTAATGATAAAGATGCTCCCAATGAAAACTATGCGCGCGAATTACTGGAACTGCATACTCTCAGTGCCAAGAGTTATTTTGGACATATGGCGCCAGAGGATGTTCCTGTCGATGGACAGGGACGTAAAGTTGGCTATGTTGAAGCCGATGTTCTGGAAATGGCACGAGTTCTTACAGGTTGGTCTTATAGCGGAGCGGACTGGTGGGATTATCAAAATGGTAATGTTGCAACTGGTGAGTTTTTATATCGCGATGAATGGCATGATAAAGACCCAAAAGTGATTTTAGGTCAAACTTTTAATTTTGATCAGAATAACCCATTATCCGATGTTCGTAGTGTTTTGGATATGCTTGCCGAGCATCCGGCAACAGCAGAGTTTTTGGCATCCAAGCTATGTAAAAGATTTATTAGCGATAATCCTTCACAGTCAATCATTGATGCGGTTGCAAATACATTGCATCTAAACTGGCAAGCCCAGGATCAAATTAAACTGGCTATGGAAACATTGCTGAAATCGAACGAATTTCTGAATACTTGGGGCGAAAAAATTAAGCGTCCATTTGAAAGAATTGCTTCATCTATGCGTCAAATTGGTGTGACATTTGATTTTTCTCCGAACCATGAGTATTCCTCGTGGATGTTTTGGAGCCTGGATACAACCGGTCAGAATTTATTCTATTGGACTTCGCCCAATGGTTATCCCGATACCAAAATGTCATGGTTGGGTGCATCCAATACAATGGCGACATGGAGGTTTATGCAATGGTTTACACGTTTGCGTGATGGTAATAACGGTGATGTTCCTTTTAATGATATTTTGAATATTACGAATGCAGCGATACCTGATGCTAATAATCACACAGCAAACAACCTTGTGAATTTCTGGTTCGAAAAAGCCTGCGGTCATCCGCCGAGTGTTGATGTTCAGGATAAATTGGCTCATTTCATGTCGTATAGCGAAACAGACACGCTTGATTGGACACCAACAGACCGAGATACTCAAATTGATTTATCAACTAATACTTGGCCATCTTATAATCAGGAAAGGTTATATGCGATGGTCTCATCAATTTTTTTAACATCCGAATTTATGTACAGGTAGCCTTATGAAAAAAATAAACAGAAGAGAATTTTTAAGAAATTCGGGTTTAATTACACTTGCCGGATTTGGCGGGATAAAACTAGGATTTGCTAATTCCGTAGTAAACACAGTCAAAGGTACTAGCAATAACGGCAAGGATTTGTTGGTTTATGTGTTTTTGAATGGTGGGATGGATGGTTTGAACTTTCTACCACCTCGTTCGGGAGTTAATTACTCAGAATACAGTACCGTTCTTCGTCCGGGATTACATATTCCAAATACCGAATCACTTGCTTTAAACGGTAATTCTGAATTTGGTTTTCACCCTTTAGCAACAGGGATGCGTAATTTATTTAATGCGAATAAAATGGCAATTATTCATGCTACCGGATTGGAACAATCAAATCGCAGTCATTTTGTCGCTACAGCATTAATGGAATTAGGAATTGAAGATCAAAACGCCTCATTGGGAAGCGGTTGGATGACGCGATATTTTGATTCCTCATTAACTACACCTGATAATGCACTGATTCCATCTATTGTGCCATCATACAATATCACAGACGCGGTTCTGGGAGATTTATCCGCATTGATAGTTGGCTCACCAACTGAGTTTGCTTTAGATATGGGACATTGGGCGTGGGAAGATGCTATGCAAGCAACTGTTTTTGATGTTTTTTCAAATCCGACAACGCTGGAACAAACTGTTTCTCATCAAACTTTGCTTGCTTCACAAGTGATTCAGGGAATTGATTGGAATAATTATGTGCCTGAAAACGGAGCAAGTTATCCGGCAGGATATTTTGGTCAGCAATTAAAAACAATTGCTCAATTGTATAAAGAAAATGTCGATTTGGAAATTGCCTATGTGCCAACCGGTGGTTGGGATACACATATCGGGCAGGGCACCGGAACAACCGGTGAATTCGCAAATTTAGTGCAAGAGTTGTCTGATGGACTTTATGCACTTTATCAGGATTTATCAGCGAGTTATTCAGGTAAATTTACAATTATAGTTCAAAGTGAATTTGGTCGCAGAGCTTATGAAAATAACAGCAATGGCACCGATCATGGTTATGGTAATCCGATGTTTGTGATTGGTGATAATGTCAATCCCGGGTTTTTTGGTCAATTTCCGGGACTTCAAGCGAATCAACTCTTTGAAGAGGAAGATGTGAATGTGACAACTGATTATCGGAATGTTGTCAGTGAAGTGTTAATTAAGCGAATGCAGAATCGGTTTTTGGGTTATATTTTCCCAGGTTATGATAGTTACTCTCCCTTGGGTATAGTCAATGGTACAGATTTGTCTCCTGTTTATAATTTTGACTATGACCCGATATTTGCCTCAGGTTTTGAATAACTCAATTTGGCAATAAAAAAGGCTGACAGTTTAGTTCTGTCAGCCTTTTCTTTTTATGCAGCTTTACAAGTTTAGATATTCCACACCTTGTTTAAAAACAATATCAACAGGGATATTCTGTAATCGGGATAAAGCTTTTTCCAGTTCAGGTGAAACTTTCCCTTGTTCATGAACCCACTTTTCAACTCCTTCATAGTCTCCGTTACCTTGTAAAGTTAAGATTTTATTTGAAAGTGATTGAATAGCTTGTGACATTTTTTCAGGATTAACTGAATAATATCCGCTCTCTTCGTCAAAGTTAAAGGCTTGTTGTTCGGCGAAATAATTGAAACGCAACATATTAGCCACACCATGAGCCGAACTCGAACCAAATCGTACCGAACGGAAAATACCAGCCATAAATGTTACATAATTGTCCATCACTTCGCCTTCGGTGATTTCACCCATTTCATAAAGTTTCTCAACCATATAAAGCCCTAAAATGTCTGCTTTGCCTTCTTCTTGAGCTGAAGCATGCTGTTTCAAAGCAGTCCTGACTGTTCCTTTGCCATTGATGGTGTTTTTAATTCCTAAGCCGTGAGCAACCTCATGAAACATGGTATTGCCAAAAAAAGCATCAAAAGTGATGTGTTTTCTTTGTTCCGGTGCAACCAGAACTTCAGAAATCGGTACCAAAATTTTATCAAACTTTGCTTTCATGGCATTTTTTAACTGCAATCTTCTTGAACCTTTAGCGAGTTGAACTTTTTCGTCATTTGGCAAATTAATCGCAATAGTTTTACTTCCGGCATTGGAATGACCGGCATAATACAGCGCATCGTAGGCATTCAAGTCTGAATCAGTTCCCGGAGATTCAGTTTTATAGGCTTCATCAACCGGTAAACCTTCTTGTAAAACAGGAAGTAATTTAGCAAACTTGCTGAGTTTTTCACTCCATGATTTGTCTTTAATCAATACATAAGCTTCGAAAGCAGTTTTGTAGTTGTAAAGCTGATCTTCATAGTTTTCGATAGGACCGACAACAAAATCAATATCATTGGATTTCATATCCATCCATGCCATATCGCTCTCAAAATACTGACTCGTCATTAAAGCCGTTGCTCTGAGAGCCAGATAATCTTTAAATCCTTGGTCTTCGGCAAGTTCAGATGCTTTTATCAATAATTTTGACGCTTTAATCAATTGCTCAGAGTAAACGTCATGATATGGTCTTGAGACTAATTCACCCTTATCATTTCTTTCAACAATAGTGTATAAGCCCGATTTTTCTGGATCATTTGAGGACTCAAACTCTTCTTTAGTCATATCATGAGGATAAAAATTAGCACCAAGTGGTTTTTCACCATAGGATTTAATAAATGATTTATCACCATTTAGTCGATCCCAAGGTCCGTAATTAATATCAGCCAAACCTTTTAAGTTGCTATCATCAATTGAATTTAACAATTCATCTTTATTTCCATAAGATTGCAACCAGAACAGCTCATCCATAATTTGTGAAATTTCAACCAAAATCGGAATCATTTTTTTCTGATTATCATTCAGATGAGATAAATCTGAAGTCAATGTGAATTCCGCATAAATATCTTCTAACTGACTGATTTCTTGCGCGTTTTTCACTTCCTCAACAGTAGCGGGTTCGCTTACAGGTTCTACAATCTTTGGTTTATGGTTCTCCACAGACTGTTTACTTTCGCTAGTGGCGTTTTCTTTGCTACAGGAAAATAGTGCTGTAAATGTTAATAAAATTAGTATATTTTTCATCATCATATTCTCAAGTTTTTAATTTTTTGGGTAAACTCCTAATAAGTTTTCCTATAATTTTAGTTAAAAGTGATAAGAAACTCCTAAAAAGAAGCCATCAACGGTTAAGTCACTTTTATAATCTTCAATATCAGGTAAGTCTAAATCAAGGCTTTTATAACCCAAATCTGCCCCAAAACCAAGTTTGCTTTCGTAACTCAAGGCAGCTTCAAAATCGGTGACTTTAGAGTTTCTGAAACTCAATGCATTCAGTTGGATTGAGGTTGAAAACCCTGTAAATGGTAAATCAAACTCTCCTTTTCCGTATAGCATTGGAATCCACTCATCAAATGCGGAATGCTCATCAATAAATCCTTCCGAGTAAAAGTCATTGTAACCATCGAAAAGTTTGACTGTAACTCCTAAATCCAAATTAATCCAATTATCCAAAACTTCATAATAAAGTGTGAAATCGGTATGACTTAAATCTGTTTTTGCAAAAACATCAATGGTCTGACCAGGAGCGGAAGTCGCATTACTTAATGAAATAACATCACTCGTGTCAATATTGGTTTGTTTCAATCCGATATTTGGCAAAAAGGGAACGGCATGCTCTACATTGACATACAAAATATTGCCATTCGCTTTTGAATAGTCAATATCCACATTCTCGTTTTGGGAAATGCCTGACTGAATATTTCCATTGAGGCCATAGTTCCAATATTTTGCTCCTGCATAGAGACCAAAAATAGTATCCGCGCTCACTGTGGTAGCGAGAACAAGTGCAAGTATTCCTAATTTGATTTTCATTACTGTGTTCCTGATTGGAAAAAATTGATTTATTTTATCAATTAAAGTTAATGATAGCATAACCCTTTTGTTGCAAATCAGTTAATGCCGTAATTGCAGAGAGTGATACTTTGACAAAATCAAGGATTTCATCGCGTTTATATTCTTTGAATTCAACCGATTGTCCACAAACAATAATTTCCACACCATGCTTATGAAGTTGTAATAGCAAATCTGAATTTGGATTATTGATACCAAACTGTTTGTGATAGGCTTGATCAGATAAAATATCCTTTGCAGCCGAACCATGTATAACAAGTGCTGCTTGAATGTTTTCACTTTTAACTCCGGCATTATGATGCATGTTCAAGAATCGGGCAACAGTGTTGATGCCTTTGTTGATTTTACTTTTATCATCATCAGAGGTATAAACATCAAAAACAGTTTTTAAATTTTGCGGTGTTGGGTAAGTTGTATTAGCTACCGGTTTAAATGGTCCGTAGTTTTCAATCAGTTTTGATGGTTCAGTTGCATAGCCGGAAGTAATTATTAGTGTAGCTAAGAATATAATTTTTTTCATAAGAGTTGACCTGACTTAATGTTGTTTAGTAATTTTATAACCGTCTTCTTGTATAAGACGCTGAACTGAATGACTCAATAGATAATCAAAAATTTCCTTTCCTTTTGGTGTGAGTATAATCATTGCTTGTTGCAAAGATTCATCTGAAAAAATTTGAATACAGCCTTTGTCGTTTTTGGTAATCATAGAGTAGGGCACAAACCCCGCATTTGCAAGATTTTGATGGGTGTATAAATAGGCTTGTGCAGCATTAGAGGTGATGACTGTTTTTTGAGGCTGTATCTTGTTTTCTGTCAGAATTGTTTGAGCAAATTGACCATAAGGAGCTGTTTCAGGATTGGCAATCGCTAGTGAGTTAATATTGTTTAAAACAGACAAGCAATCACCATTATTATCAATAGATGGAATCCATAAAGCCAGTTTTCCTGTCGCATAAACTTTTGGTTTGTAAGATAAATTTAATTTTTCATAAATTATATTTGTCTTCTCAATATCTGCAGAAAGGAATAAATCAACCGGAGCGCCATTGAGGATTTGATTCGCTAAGACACCTGATGATGCCGAAGTGACATGAATCATTCTGTTTTGAGAGTCTTTATAATCTTTAAGAATTTTTGAAAGTGTGGGCTCAAAATTACTGGCAACAGCTATTAGAATTTTATCTTCTTTTGTGGTACAAGAATTAAGGATAAAAGCGAAGCTAATAACAAAAATAATTCTCGCCAATTGAACAGCAAACACTTCAGATTTAATTATGGATGAATCCAATCACGGCTTTTGTCACCATAAACCATGAAAAACGGATTGAGTAAGGATTCTTTGGTGTTGTATTTGAGAGCTTGATTGTCCAGAGTGACTACATGTCCTCCGGCTTGTTCAACAATACATTGAGCCGCTGCCGTATCCCATTCGGAAGTGAGTCCCAATCTTGGATAAAGATCGGCTTTTCCTTCAGCAACCAGACAAAATTTTAATGAACTTCCCATAGAGGTGAGTTCGTGAGTTCCTAAATCCTGTAAGTAGTTTTTCACATCATCAGACATGTGAGAGCGTGAACCCACCACAACTGGGATATTGCGAGCCGGTTTTTTGACATGGATTTGTTGTCTTTGGTTCTCTGACTTCTTAAAAGCTCCGTAACCAAGTGCTGCTGTGTAAGAAATGTCCTGTACCGGAACATAAACCACAGATACCACGGATTTTCCGTTTTCGATTAATGCAATATTGACTGTAAATTCACCATTTTTCTTAATGAACTCCTTAGTTCCGTCCAAAGGATCAACTAGCCAGTATTTTTTCCATGATTGCCTTTCTGCAAAAGCAATATTTGCAGACTCTTCTGACAAAATCGGATCAGGTGTGAGTTCCTGCAATCCTTTGGCTATTACATTGTGAGATGCTAAGTCAGCCTTGGTTAGTGGTGAATCATCAGACTTTATTTCCACGCCAAAGTCTGCTGAGTTGTAAATTTCTAAAATGGCTTTTCCGGCTTCAATTGCCAGATTTTCAATACTGTTTAATAAATCAATCATTCTTAGTTATTTAATATTTCCAAGGCTTTGTCATAAGTTGCAGGGTTTCCAGCCAGTATAGAAGTCGTTTCTAATCCAATGGGTTTGCCTTTTAAATCGCTAATTTTTCCACCGGCTTCTTTGACTAAAAGGCTTAAAGCTGCAATATCGAGAATATTGACATCGGATTCTATAACCAGTTCCAGCTTTCCGGCTGCTAGCAAATGATAATGATAAAAATCGCCGTATCCACGGGTTTTATGACATAAAGACATGATTTGTCTGAGTTTTTCCCAATGAGTTTTGACTTTTGCCATGCTTCTAAGGTTTCCTGTGGAATAACAACTGTCTTCAGGCTTGCTAAAATCACTTACTTTCAGTGGAGTGTCGTCAATAAAAGCTCCTAAACCTTTTGCAGCCCATGCTGTTTCTGCAAACATCGGAGCGTGTGATAAACCCATGATAATTTCATCTTTATGCATCAAGGCAATTTGGGTGGAGAAAAAGTGATACTCACGCACAAAACTTTTTGTTCCATCAATGGGATCGACCAGCCATATAAATTCAGACTGGCTGTCTGATTGGCCGGTTTCTTCGCCGTAAAAGCCAAAATCAGGAAATTGATTCATTAAAACCTGTTTAATGACTTGTTCGCACTCCAAATCAGCTTGGGTGACCGGTGTCAAATCACTTTTTATTTTCACATCCGGTGAGCATTTGTAATAATGCTTCATGATTTGTTCGGCAGATTTGGCAGCTCTTTTGGCTGTTAATATACAGCTTTTTAGAAATTGTTCATCAATCTCAGTCATCTGTTGTCCTGCCGTAAACGTCTTCCAGTCTTTCGATGTCATCTTCACCGAAATAATCACCGCATTGGACTTCAATCAAAGCGATATCAGTGTCTGTCGGGTTTTCCAGACGATGGAGTGTATTTTTAGGAATATAAGTGGACTCATTGGCATTGAGGAGAAATTCTTCATCGCCATTTCTAACTTTTGCTGTACCTGAAACAACAGTCCAATGCTCCGAACGCTTTTGATGGCGTTGTAATGATAAGACTTGACCTGGTTTTACGACAAGGCGTTTCACTTTGCAATCATCCTCATCTTCCAGAATTGTGTAACTTCCCCAAGGACGGTGAACTGTTTGATGAAAAATAGCCGCTTCGTGGTTTTTGGACTTCAAAAATTGCACGACATCTTTAACACCTTGTGATTTATGCTTATGCGCAACCAATACCGCATCTTTGGTATCCACAATCATTAAATCATCGACGCCGACAGTAGCCACAATGCGATCGCCACTACGAATATAACAGCCACGAGAGTCAATTGTAATGGCTTTGCCTTCGACACGATTTCCGGAATCATCACTTTCCGCCAATTCAGCCATCGAGTTCCATGAGCCAATATCATTCCAATCAAATTTACTGTTGATAACGGCTCGGTTTTTTGCTTTTTCCATCACAGCATAATCAATCGAAATGTCGGGCATAGCTGCAAATGAGTCATTATCAAAGTGGATGGCATCTTGCTGGAGATTTTTAGATTCAAAACATTTATTAACTGCTGATAAAACATCTGATGAAGTGGTTTCTAGCTCTTCCAATAATTGTTTGACAGTCAAACAAAACATGCCTGAATTCCAGCTGTAATTACCGGATTGCAGATAGTCTTGAGCTGTTTTTAAGTCGGGTTTTTCTTTAAACTCGTCAATAATAGCAGCATCCATTCCACTAATATTCTCTGTGGCTTTGATATAGCCATAACCAGTTTCCGGAGCCGTTGGAGCAATTCCAAAAGTAGTAATATATCCTTTGGCGGCCAACTTCGCACTCTCAGAAACATCTTTCTTGAAGGACTCAACATCTTTAATCAAATGATCCGATGGCATCACCAGCATGATGGTATCTTCACCATATCTTTGTTTGATTTCAAGAGCAGCGAGTGTAATTGCCGGAGCAGTGTTTCGCCCCATTGGTTCAAGCATAAAAATTTGCTTGTCCATTTTATCCTTGGCGATATTATTGTATAAATCTCTACAGATAAAATAATAATCTCTGGAGGTGACCGTCATAACCGTTCCATCTTCTGAAACTTCCAGAGCGCGTTCAAATGTCAATTCAGCCAAGGTACGACCATTGGACAATTTCATGAATGGTTTTGGGTAAGCTCTTCGCGAAACCGGCCATAAACGAGTTCCGGCACCACCTGATAAAATAACAGGAATTAATTTCAAGATTCTCTCCTTATTTTTTGCATGCATAGTTGCAAAGACGTTTGCCAATTTGGCATTTTGATATTAAAGGTTTCAAATAATTTGTTACAGTCAAGAACCGAATACGATGGTCTTTGAGCCGGAGTCGGATATTGACTGCTTGGAATGGCGTTAATTGATGGTTGTTGATCCAGTAAGCCCAATTCAAAAGCATCGGCAATAATTCTTCGGGCAAAACGATGCCAGCTGGTTTTTCCACTGGATGTGATATGATAAATTCCATCAACAGGGTTTAATAATGCCATAGCGACAGCTGTTGCGATTGATTCTGCCGAAGTTGGTGAACCAATCTGATCATCAACAATATGTAAAACATCCCTTTGCTTTGCCAAATTAATCATTGAGTGAACAAAATTATGGCCTCGATATGAAAATACCCAAGCAGTACGGAAAATCATAAACTGACAACCGGAGTCAATAATGGCTTGTTCTCCCTGAAGTTTTGTTTCTCCGTAAACTCCCAAAGGATTACACTCATCATCTTCCTTCCAGGGCTGTTTATTTTGACCGGAAAAAACATAATCAGTCGAAAAATGCACCACACGAGTGTCAGTAATCACTGCATATTTAGCAAAAATTTCGGGAGCAACAGCATTGATTTTGTAGGCAGTTTCTTTATCAGATTCAGCATTATCAACCGCTGTATAAGCCGCAGCATTACAAATTAAATCCGGTTGAATCGTATTGATTTTGTTCTCAATATCTTCAGTGTTACACAAATCCATAGCAATTGTCGGCATTCCTTCAACTTCTTTACCCAAACGTGTTGTTGGAATGACCTCTCCAATGTGCTGTAAAGTTCGCCACAATTCATAGCCAACTTGTCCATCTGCTCCTGTTAAAAGTATTTTCATAGCAAACTCATCAATAGTCCGGAAGTTTATTTGAATCTATAGTTTTTAAAGTGGGAGCGTTTTTGTCTTTCTCTGAAAGCAGAGGATTGTTCAAAGGCCAGTCAATGGCAATCTCCGGATCATTCCAAAGGAGTGAACAATCATATTGTGCATGATATATGTTCGTACACATGTAGGAAAAAACAGCAGAATCTGACAAAACACAGAAACCGTGAGCGAATCCTTCAGGAATATAAAACTGTCGGTTGTTTTTAGCCGAAAGAATTTCTCCATGCCATTGTCCGAATGTTGGAGAACCTTTACGAATATCGACGGCAACATCAAAAACTTCACCCTCAATAATCTGAACCAACTTACCCTGTGCATGCGGATTCTGAAAATGCAAACCTCTCAAAACACCTTTGGAGGATTTTGAAAGATTGGATTGAACAAATTTTGCATCCAAGCCGGCATCTTTATATCGCTGGTAGTTCCATGTTTCCATAAAAAAACCACGTTCATCACCAAATACTTTTGGCTCAAAGACCATAGCTCCGGGAAGTTTAATTTCAATAGTCTTCATGAATATCAGCTACCAAACTGAGTAAGTATTTGCCATAACCGTTTTTCTTAATCGGTTGCGCCAGTTTTTCAACCTGATC
>JAGRJP010000211.1 GCA_020442665.1 Lysobacterales bacterium | reverse complement strand
GGAACAGTTGGAAATTCATCGCCCAAAGTTTGCCACTTTTGTCCATAATTCAATGAATAATAAACTCCTCTGTCAGTACCTGCATAAACCAAACCTTTAGTTTTTGGATCTTCTTTAATCACGTTGACGGCTGAATTAGGGAGGTTGTTGGAAATATCTTTCCATGACTTTCCAAAATTGGTGGAATAGTAAACATAGCTCTGAATATCATCATTTCGATAATTATTTAAAGTGAGCCACAACTGGTTTTTATCATGTTCTGAAGCAACCACCCTGGAAACCCATAGTTTTTGAGGGAGTTTCTTCGTCACATTCTTCCAGTTATTTCCACCATCGGAAGTGACCCAAACCAAACCATCATCTGTTCCGACAATGATTCTGCCAAACTCCAAGGGTGATTCAGAAATTGAAGTGATTGTTGCATAAGGCACATCGCCATACTTGAGTGATTGAGTTAAGTCTTTGCTAATAGCCTTGTAAGTTTCACCTTTATCCATGCTTCGATAGAGTTTGTTGGCTCCATAATAGATAATTTCTTTATTATGCGGAGATAAAACGACTGGAGTATTCCAGTTGTAACGCAAAGGAGATTCATTCAAATAATTAGGAGGTTTGATGGATTTAGGTTTTCCTTCTCCAAGTTTGAAATAGTTGCCGAATTGAAATCCGACATAAGTTGTTTTGTCATCAGTGCTAACATACATTCCGTCACCACCAAACAGACGTGTCCATGATTCACCATCTTTCCAGTCTGTTTTACTGGAACCTTTCAATGTGCCGTTATCTTGTAAGCCGCCATAAACATTATAAGGTTCTTCCATGTCAACATTAACAGTGTAAAACTGTCCAACAGGTTGATAATCCAATTTTCGCCAATGTTCACCGCCATCATAAGACTCATCAGCACCGCCATCATTAGCAGCGATGATGTGGTTGGAGTTTTTCGGATCTATCCAGACTTCATGATAATCCACATGAACCTTAGGGTCATAAAGACTGGTCCAATTTTGTCCGCCATCCGTTGACTTGATTAAAGGAACACCCATGGTGTAAATAGTATTGGCATCGTTGGGATCGACATGAATTTTGCCGAAATAATAGCCATAAGTGAACACGACATTATCCAAAGGTTTTTCGTGTGTTTTACTAAAAGTATCTCCGCCATCATCTGAACGATAGACTTCCAATCCTTTAATGTCAGTATCAAACAAATTGTTGTTAGCATTTTTTAATGATTTGACTAAGTCTTGTGGAGAGGTTTTTTTCTCTTTTAGTTTTTCTATTACTTTATCAGCAGTGGTTTCCGGTGGGAAATTATTATCTCTAAGGAATTTCTCCAGTGCATCTTTATCTTGCAATAATAATTCTTCAGTAGTCATTTTTTTAAGGCGTTTGGCATTAATGGCTGTATCTCCCATATCCCACTGGTCTTCCGGGAGTTGTTCCTGATTATCGACCACTACATAGATGACATTATTGTTGGAAGCTGCAACATCAACACCCATACGACCAACAAATTTACCGCCTGGTAAGCCATTTGAGAGATGCTTCCAGGATTTGCCATGATCAGAACTTCTGTAAATTTTACTTCCTGCGCCTGACTCTTCAAAATTCCAGGACTGGCGGAATCTTTGCCAGGCACTGGCATAGATATCCCCATTAGAGGCGATGGATAAATCGACAAAACCGGTGGTTTTATCGCCTTTGAGGACTTGTTTCCAATTTTTTCCACCATCTTCAGTTAAGTAAACTCCACGTTGTCCGCCTTCGGAGTACAAGGCTCCTAAGGCTGCAACATAGACTCGATTGGAATCACTGGGGTCAACGATGATGTCGCCAATTCGATTGGTATCACCTAGTCCCATATATTGCCATGATTCACCGGCATCATTTGAACGATAGATGCCCATTCCTGCATAAGATGAGCGTGAAGAGTTGTTTTCGCCAGTTCCTAACCAAAGAACATTTTCATCATTTGGGTCAATTGCTAAAGAACCAACAATTTGATTCGGTAGTTTGTCAGTGATTGGCTTAAACGTGATCCCTTTGTTTTCAGATTTCCAAACACCTCCAGAAGCATAAGCCAGATACATAATGTGGTCAGATTGTTGCGGAACTCGAATCGCTACCACACGTCCGCCTTGTAAAACCGGTCCGATATTTCTCCAAGGCAAATCACGAAAGTCTGATAATTCGACTAACTCTTGATGTTGTTTCCATGATTTGAGTTGGTTTTCATAGGAATCAGGAATACCTGCATAGGCAGATATATTTAAAACTAAGAATGTTAGAACCAGATTTTTCATAATTTGAATTACCACTGCAAAAGTGGTATCAATTATGCTGATTCAGATAAGTTGTGACAATGTATTTTTAAAAAAAGCTAACCAATGAGTTAGCTTGTTGAAATATTTGAATATGCCAGTGGAGAATTACTCCATAATTTCAGATCCCAAGGTCAGCAATGAACGAAATCTAAGAATCTCCAGTTTGCTGACAGTGATAAATTTTTCAATATTTACGCCTGATAACACGCTTTTACCTTTTTCGGTGAGGTGAGCCTCTGAAAGTGTTTGGATAAGGTGGTTTTTATGGTCAGCATATTTTGGATTAATAAATAAGGTGTGGAAAATGCTTTGTTCCTGAGTTTCTCCAAGTTTATGAACCAGGCTTTTACTCATTTTATTGAGTCCATCATAGAAATCTTTATAAACAAAACCGTACGGCATTTCGCCTTGACTAACAGCTTTTACAACAGCCATCCAGTTGTCTTTTGAATGTATAGTTTTAGGCTTAATGTTCTTGCTGAATAAATCTTTAATCCCAATTCGCGTGACCATCATGCTGTTGCAACTGACACACTCTTGATTATTAAGAACTTCAAGAGATCCATGGTCAGCATCTTGGTTGGCTATAAAAACGATTTCATCAAACAAGTTTGTGGAGTGTAACAGCGGAATAAATCCGTGTTTTTCTTGTAATGAAAGAGAGTCTTGCGGATTGGCATAGATGATATCGGCTTCCTCCATTTTGTTATGGAATTCGACAAAATCTAAGCATTGATAAAAAAGAGTGCTGACATTTGCATACTTGCTTAGGTATTGACTAAACTGAAACCACTTTATTGGATCGCCGGCTGTATCGTGAGGGCATACCATCATTTTTAAACTATCCATTCTTTTCTCCTCAATTTGATACTATGACTGGATTGTTTCTGAGATTTTTTGAGATGCTCTTTTGACGTCTAAAAATATGAGTCCGAGTTTGGCATCTTTCTTTGCGAGAACAGTTAGAACAGCGTCTTCTCCGGCACTAACCATAAGCACATAGCCCATTTTTCCTTTAATTAGCACTTGCTCTAATTGACCTCTTTCCAACTCTTGAGCTGTTCTTTCACCGAGTGAAAGCATAGCTTGTAGTGGTCTAATAAACTCGGACACATTTTTAGCCTATATAATACTGAAAACAGAGGTTAGATAATGTCAAAGAAACAAAGATTATCATTTACGGTTGAGCAGCGTCGTGATTATGCCAAATTGATGGTTGAAGAAGGTTATACCTACAAGCAAGTCATGGATATATCAGGTGCAGGTCAAACAGCGGTCAGTCGCTGGAAAAAGCAATATATTGATGAAATTCACGGAAAAACACCCCAAGGAACTCAAGCAATGACAGCTGAGCAACAAGAAATCCAAAGGCTGAAAAAAGAATTATGGCGTGCCAAAAGAGACAATGAAATACTAAAAAAGGCCGCAGCCATCTTTGTTCGAAAGGATTAAGTCAAATGATTAAAAAAATAAAGATGGCGCACCCAAAATATCAGACCAAAGAACTTTGCGAAGTGTTTAGCGTTCCAACCAGTACGTATTACGACCAAGTCAAAGAAAAGCCCATATCTGCGAAAAAGCAACAAATGCTTCGTATCATCAAACAAACGGCTATTGAAACCAATCACAGTTACGGCAAACGCAGAATGAAAAAGCAACTAAACAATGAAGGATTCAATATTGGCAAATACAAAGCAGCCAGTCTCATGAAAGAGGCAAACATTGTAGCAATCAGGCCTAAGAAAAAGCACCAATACCCTGATGGTGGCATCAGTAATACAAAAGTTGGAAACGTCTTAAATCGACAGTTTAATCAGCCACAGGCCAACACTCATTGGGTCACAGACATCACTTATATACGAAACCACCAATGCTGGAGTTACCTGGCTGCCGTACTTGATTTGGGTGCCAAAGAAATTGTAGGCTGGGCACTGTCAAAGACACCAGATGCACAGCTTGCCACCTTGGCATTGAAAAATGCCATCAATCGTAAGCGACCAATGACCAGCAACTTGCTGGTTCATTCAGATCAAGGCACGCAATACACATCAAACATGTTTGATGTGTATTGCGACCAACTCAAAATAACCAGAAGTATGAGCCGCAGAGGTAATTGTTGGGACAATGCAGTTATGGAACGTTTTTTTAGAAATCTGAAAACAGAAAGGTTGAACACATTAAGCTTTATTAATCATGAAGCAGTGATTGCTGAAGTTGAGAGTTATATCTACTTTTACAACTACAAAAGGCTGAACTCAGCAATTGGATACACAACACCAAACAAAAAATATAACGAATTAAAAAAGCAGCCTAAAAATGTGTCCGGAAAAACTTGACCATTACAC
>JAGRJP010000210.1 GCA_020442665.1 Lysobacterales bacterium | reverse complement strand
ATGAAACAAACAAAAGGCAGAGCGAATCCGGCTCAAGTTAAATCAATTTTGGAAAATTTTTAAGAGAAAAGTATGAGTAAAGCACTTATTTGTGGCTCTTTGGCCTATGACACTATTATGGTTTTTGAAGATCAGTTTGTTAACCACATTCTTCCGAATCAAATCCACAAATTAAATGTATCGTTTTTTGTCCCCAGTATGCGTCGTGAATTTGGTGGGGTTGCAGGAAATATTGCCTATAATCTCAAACTTTTGGGTGGCAATCCTGTACCAATGGGAACAGTTGGGCAGGATTTTGTCCCTTACCAACAGTATCTTGAAGAATTAGGAATTTCACTGAATGGTATTATTGTCAAAGATGAAATGTTCACTCCGCAGGCATTCATCACAACCGATCAGGATAACAATCAAATTACGGCTTTCCATCCCGGAGCGATGAGCTTTTCACATGAGTGTAAAGTTTCTGATCACAAAAATATTAGCATTGGAATTGTTGGGCCTGATGGTAGAGATGGAATGATTACACATGCTCAAGGGTTTGTTAATAACGGCATTCCTTTTATATTCGATCCCGGTCAGGCTATGCCATTGTTTGATGGGAATGATTTAAAACAATTTATCGATCAGGCAACCTGGATGGCTGTGAATGATTATGAGTATGAACTGGTTTGCGAACGAACAGGCTGGGAAGCGAAAGAAATAGCATCTCATTTGAAAGCACTGATTGTCACTCGTGGTGAAAAAGGCTCGGAAATTTATACAGATGATACTGTTTATCATATTCCTGTAGTCACTGCTGAAAGGATTGTTGATCCAACGGGTTGTGGTGATGCTTATCGTGCCGGTTTGTTGTATGGAATTATGAATGACCTTGATATGCAAACCACAGGACGGATTGCCTCTTTACTCGGAAGCATCAAGATTGCTCATGCCGGAACTCAGAATCACTCTTTTACTAAAGATGAGTTTATTGATTTATTTGAAAAAGAATTCGGCTATCGCTTTTAAAAATGCTTGTAAAATTTGAATTAATTGCTGAAAGCGTTTTTTAGTTGTAATTACTCCCGCTTTTTGAAAAAATATTAGCAGTTTAAAAGTTTAGGTTGTAGTTGAATCAGCTGCACCGGGAAAAATATTATGATTGACGCAGATGGTTATCGACCCAATGTGGGTATAATCCTGCTCGGTGATAATGGTAGAGTTTTTTTTGCAAAGAGATATCAAGATAACGGTTGGCAATTCCCGCAAGGAGGGATTAATTCCGATGAAACCAACGAAGAAGCAATGTATCGTGAATTGTATGAGGAAATTGGTCTTGAACCTCATCATGTAGAACTGCTGGGTTCAACACCGGGTTGGTTACGTTACAAACTGCCGAGAAAATATCAGAGAAAACAGTCAAAACCATTATGCATCGGACAGAAACAGGTCTGGTTTTTGCTAAAGTTTCTTGGAACTGAAGCCCACCTGACTTTGGATCACACCGAAAGCCCTGAATTCAGCGAATGGAAGTGGGTGCACTTTTGGTATCCTGTGAAAAAGGTTGTTAAGTTTAAAAAAGGGGTCTATATTCAGGCTTTGAAACACCTTGAGCCTTTGATGAAGTCCAGTTAAAAATTTTTATGTTATCAAGTTACCAAGAATGTTGGTTACTTCATTCTTGGTAATGTGACGCCTTGCTGACCTTGATATTTACCGTTTTTGTCTTTGTAAGAAACAGCACACTTTTCATCAGATTCAAAGAATAAAAATTGAGCAACACCCTCATTGGCATAGATTTTTGCCGGTAATGGTGTAGTGTTTGAAAATTCCAGTGTCACATGACCTTCCCATTCCGGTTCCAGCGGCGTGACATTGACAATGATTCCGCAACGAGCGTATGTTGATTTTCCTAAACATACAGTTAATACATTTCTCGGAATTTTGATGTATTCCACCGTTCGTGCCAGACAGAATGAGTTGGGTGGAATAATACAGACATCCGACTTCACATCAACAAAATTATTGGTATCGAAATTCTTTGGGTCAACAATTGTTGAGTTGATATTGGTGAAAATTTTAAATTCATCAGCACATCGAACGTCGTAACCATAGCTGGATGTTCCGTATGATATTTTTTTATTTTGCGAATCCGCTGTGATTTGGTTTTCCTCAAATGGTGAAATCATTCCGTGTTCCAACGCCATTTTACGTATCCATTTATCTGATTTGATGCTCATAGTA
>JAGRJP010000209.1 GCA_020442665.1 Lysobacterales bacterium | reverse complement strand
TGAAATCAGGACTCCTGATGAATTGTGACAGCTTGCACAGCATTGATAGTTGGGGACAACTAAAGCCGAATAGCGAGATTGGTATTCGTATCAATCCAGCCATCGGAATTTGTCGTACCAATAACGAAAAATTGCAATATTGCGGTGAAAATATCACCAAATTCGGAGTCTATCGGGAACAATTTGAACAGGCTTTGCAAATTGCCAAAAAACACGGACTGAAAATCACCCGTCTGCATTTCCACACCGGTTGTGGTTATCTCGATGCCGAACTGGAACAATTATCCAACGTGCTAAAAGCCAGCCATTGGTTTATTGAACAATTACCTGATTTGGAAATGATAAATATTGGAGGAGGTTTGGGCGTTCCACATACTGAAACCGAAAAATCACTCGATTTAAACAAATGGGCAGCCACAATTTATAAAAACTTAGGACAATTTGATATTACTTTGGCTGTTGAGCCGGGTGAATACATTGCCAAGGATGCCGGTTTATTATTACTTGAAACGACCTATCTGGAATATAAAAAGGACAAGCTGTTTCTCGGTGTCAATGCCGGTTTTAATCTGGCTCCCGAACCGGCTTATTACGACATGCCGTTTCTGCCCGTACCACTGAATTCAAAAGGAACAGTGCAAAAACTCAGCGTGGCCGGCAACATCAACGAAGCTCTGGATGTTTGGTATGAAAATTTGGAATTTACAGTATCCGATGATATGACGCATATTGCCATCATCAATGCCGGAGCTTATTCATCATCGATGTCATCCAATCATTGTATGCGCGGGAAGTTTAGCGAGTATTTGTTGTTTTAATTAATTAGTAACTACGCATTGTTAATGATTAATTGCAAATTGTTCACTCCTTTACCAGCACATCGCATTTAAAGATGGGTTGATCATTCTCTCTGAGATATCGGGAAAGTTTGGGTAATAGTTGTAACATTTTATCAAAAAGTTTCCATGGAGGATTGATAACTATCATTCCTGATGAAGTCATGCCTGATTGTGAGGAATCCTCAACCACACCCAATTCAAATCTCTGAATATTCTTAATTCCGCTTTGGATGAGTTTTTTCTCCATTTTCAGAATCACTTGCCGATCCACAACAGGATACCAGATACAGTAAATGCCTTGGGCAAATTTTTTATGTGCTTTGATGACAGAATCAATCACCTGATTGTAATCGGATTTTATCTCGTAAGATGGATCAACCAACACCAAACCACGCCTGCTTTTTGGTGGAACGAGTGCCATTAGCCCTTTAAATCCATCCTGATGCCGGGCTCGAATATTTCGACAACGAGAAAAATTACTTTGCAGTAATTCATAATCTTTAGGATGAAGTTCAAACAACCAGCCACGATCTTGCATACGCAGAAAGTATTGTGCAATTGACGGTGAGCCGGGATAGAACTTGATAGAGTCGGAGTCATTAAAAGACTTTATTACATCGAAATAACGACTCAATTCCGGGAACTCTTCAAAATTGAGCTTTCCGATACCTTCGGTATATTCATGTAGTTTTTGCGAATCTGAACTCTGTAAATCATACAAACCAACACCTGAATGCGTGTCGATGTATTCAAAAGCAGTATCTTTTTGTGTCAGATGTTGCAGTAATTCCACCAATACAATATGTTTGACCAAATCAGCAAAATTACCGGCATGAAAGGAGTGTCTGTAACTTAACAATGAAAGTGCTCGCTAAAAGTATCAACTAATTTTGGAAGAACCACTTGAAAATTTTCACCTAAATTTATCAACTAAAACCAAGCCCAAAGGACCCATGTGAGTGATGGGAATAGTAACTGAATCACTCCGGCTCGTAACATTCGCATTCCACCCGATATAATCAAAATAATTCCGGCAAAAAACATACTGGCCGTACAAAACAGTATCAAAGTTTGAGCAACTTGAAGATGACCATCACTATGAAGCAACCCTAATCCTATAAAAATTCCTATGGCCAGAAAAAGGTTATAGAAACCCTGATTAAAAGCAAATAATCGCTTTGATTCAGCATCTTCAACTGTTTTTGAACCAAATCGTTTATAAACCTGAGGTTTCATAAACCACAGACTTTCCATACAAAAAATCAAAACATGCAGCAATGCTGCTATCAATGCAAAAACTTGCACACTCAAATTCACTTTTCTATCCCCCTTATTATATATTTATGAACACGCTTTTATCTAAATTCATACTCAAACTCATAAAAGTGCATTCCATCTTCTATGTTGATTTTCATTATCCCAACTAAACCTGTAAGCTCATCAGAAGCCGAATCAGGAACAACTTCAAGTATCAGTTTGTCATGACCTTTATCCAAAATACCGTAATGTTGCAGAACAAAACTGCCTGACTTCCCTGATAAACTTCCTGAAACTTGCTCAATCGCAACATACCCTGCTGAACCTTTTGTGCTTGTCATCGCACTCAGCATTTCACCTTTACTGGTTGCATTAAATTCACCATGAAATATTTTATCAATGCACATTCTCCCAATATGGACTCCTTTTTCCCCGTTAAATGATGCATTTATTGGCTTGAGATTGACCTCGAATTGACCTGATACTTTCATGATGTTCCTAAAATTTCAAAATTTGATTATACATCCCACACAATTGCAGATGTTCAGATAATTTAAAAAAACGATACAATATTTTTACAAAGCTTATCTACATTGTTGATAAAGAAAAAAACTTCTCTTTGGTTTGTGGTTATATTAACAAATTAAATTATAATACACGATTACCTTAATTTTATTTGAATCAATGAGTGCAGAATACAATCCGCAAGTTCTAGAAAAAGCCATCCAGAAAGTTTGGCGGGACGAAAAAACATTTGAAGTCACCGAAGACAGCAGTAAAGAAAAATTCTATTGTCTCAGCATGTTTGCCTATCCCAGTGGAAACCTGCACATGGGTCATGTGCGGAATTATACCATTGGTGACGTCATCACACGTTATCAAAGAATGCTCGGAAAAAATGTTCTGCAACCAATGGGATTTGATGCTTTCGGTTTACCGGCAGAAAATGCTGCCATCAAAAACAAAACCGCCCCGGCAAAGTGGACTTATGCCAATATGGATTATATGGCGGATCAGTTTGAACAAATGGGCCTGGCTTATGACTGGTCAAGAAGACTGGCAACTTGCGACCCCAAATACTATAAGTGGGAACAGTTGATTTTTACCAAATTGATGGAAAAAGGTTTGGTTTATCGTAAAGATTCCACCGTTAACTGGGACCCTGTGGATCAAACTGTTTTAGCCAATGAGCAAGTAATTGACGGACGTGGTTGGAGATCTGGAGCGATTGTCGAGAAGAAAACCATTCCGCAATGGTTTATGAAAATCACTCATTATGCCGAGGAATTATTATCAGAAATTGATAATCTTGAAGGCTGGCCGGATTCGGTTAAAACCATGCAACGCAATTGGATTGGCAAATCCAAAGGCATCGAATTGGATTTTGATGTTGAGAATTTTGGCAAGGTTTCGGTGTACACCACACGTCCTGATACCTTATTTGGCGTGAGTTATCTGGCTGTCGCACCCGAACATCCTTTGGCTCAAAAGGCTGTAGAGAATAATGCCAAATTACAAACATTTTTGGATGATTGCAAAAAAGA
>JAGRJP010000208.1 GCA_020442665.1 Lysobacterales bacterium | reverse complement strand
CCGACAAAGCCATTATATTGGGATTGAGCGGTTATGAGCCCGATAAAATAGATCCTGACATCATTGACGATTTATTGCTAAAGGTTGAAAAAAACAAAGCTATTGAGATTAGTCCAAAGCAAAACATTTCATTCGATTACAAGAAGCATCTTAAGTTTCATAAAAGAAAATTACTGCCACTACACTCAAATGGAATGCGATTTATTGCGTGCAAAAAAGATGGTGAAATAATACTTAGTAAGGACTTTTATTCAGTCGGTGGAGGATTTATTCTTTCACACAAAAAACTGGCAAAAAAAACCATTGTCGAAGACAGCACCGTCTTACCCTTTTCTTTTAAATCCGGCGATCAGCTTCTGGAAATCTGCAAATCTAACAAAAAATCAATTGCAGAAATCATGTATGAGAATGAAAAATTCTGGCAAAAGAAATCTGAAATCAACAAACAACTGGATTTTTTATGGCAGGTTTTCAAACAGTGTGTAGAAAGAGGTTTAAACACCAAAGGCGTATTACCCGGAGGTTTAAAAGTCAAACGCCGTGCTCCGGAACTTTATGACTCCTTAAGAAATATGCCACAAGCCGCTTTAAGAGACCCTCTTACAATTTTAGATTGGGTGAATGTCTATGCTCTTGCAGTGAGTGAAGAAAACGCTGCCGGTGGACGTGTTGTGACCGCACCAACCAATGGAGCTGCCGGGATTATTCCTGCGGTTTTGCATTATTACTATCACTTTTGTCCTCAAGCAAATATTCAAGGAGTCCGTAATTTTCTTTTAACAGCCGGTGCTATCGGCATGCTATACAAAGAAAATGCTTCTATTTCAGGTGCTGAGGTTGGTTGCCAAGGTGAAGTTGGTGTTGCCTGCTCAATGGCTGCTGCCGGTTTAGCTGCGGCTTGTAACGAGTCACCTGAACATATTGAAAACGCAGCAGAAATTGCCATGGAACACAACTTAGGATTGACCTGTGATCCAATTGGCGGATTGGTACAAATTCCCTGTATTGAGCGTAATGCCATGGGCGCTGTTAAAGCCATCAATGCCTATCGAATGGCTTGCCGAGGCGATGGAAGTCATTGGGTCTCATTGGATAAAGTGATTAAAACCATGAAAATCACCGGGCACGACATGCAATCCAAGTACAAGGAAACCTCCCGAGGCGGTCTGGCAGTCAATATTATTGAGTGTTAAACATTTGAAGAGTTAATTCTTATTTAAATTTACAAAAAAATGTGGCATGATAATCTGCAGTGGGTTTTTCCACTATTTCAAATCTTAAATAAGGGGAGATTATTATGAAAACAAACGCACCTACCGCTTTGGTATTTATGATTGCAGTGATTCTAGCTGTGCTATCAGTTGTATCGACTTTTGTAGCGATTCCGGTTGTTTCAGCAAATGCCTATTGGGTTATGACAGCTGCTTTTGTGGTATTGGCAGCAGGAAACCTGCTCAAAGGGCTCTAACAAAAACATTTAATTGAAGGGAAACCTGAACTGATGAAGTTCAGGTTTTTTTATGCCTAACTATAAAGTTCAGGAAGTTCGTTCTTTGGATTGATTTGATTGACAGTCTGAATATTCAACCCTTTTCCTTTAACTTGTTTTAACCATGAACCAGTATCAAACTCTGTTAATTGTGTTGATGGAGAATAAAGTAGTAATTCCAAATTTTCGATTAAACTTTGCATCTCTTCAGCAACAAGCGGTTTGATTCCAGATAAATTATTCACTTGATTTTCAGGATGTTGTTGATTCCACCAGCGAATCAAGGATTCTTGTAATCCCGATAAATCTTTATTATTGATTGAGCTGATAATATCTTGTTTATTTATACTTCTTTTAGCTTTATCAGATGAATCAGATACTCTTTTTTTCTTTCTCGAGGAAAGTAAAATTGCCAAAGTAACCAACCAAAGCAATACAGAAATCAAAGCAATGGATTTCCACAACCATGAGTCTTTTTCAATTACTTTTACCTCGGATGATGGAGCTTTATTAGCATTTGCATCAACATGGCTTTCAGATACATTTGAAACACTTTTAGGTGACTTGGTCTCAAACAAATTTCCAATAGGTGGTTTTTCCAAAGCAAAATCACCGGCTTCAACATCTAACGTAACCGGTGGTAATTTTGCAAACTCAACTTGCCCTGTTTTAGTATTGAACCATTCCAATTGAAATTCAGGAATTCGGATTTTCCCGGATTGTGTTGGTATCATTGCCAGCTTGACTTGTTTCCAACTTTTCAGGTTTTCTGCTTCTTTTTCGGTTTGAGACAATGGTTGTTCGGGATAAACCCTGATTCCGTCAATTTCGCCAAGGTCAATTTCAGGGATTTGTGTCTCGTTTAGACCTTCAACATAAAGAGTAATTGTTCGTGTGATTGGCTCACCCACTTTGTAAGGTTGCGAGGACCATTCCTGTGAAATCTGAACATTAGATGCCGGTAGCCAATCCTTGCCTATAGAGGTTTGTGGTATCGGTTTAATTTCAATTTCTACAGGCTTGGAAACAGCGCGAACCGGCTTACCAGTTGCAAACATGCTAAAACTTCTTCGGGATGAATTATCACGACCATTGAAAATGATTGGATTCAGTTCCAATTTCCCGCTTTTTTCTGCAAACATTGCATATCGTCTTTCCACCACTTCATATGATCGTCCATCTCTGACTGTTCGATAATTGGCTCCTTTATCAAGCTGTGTAATTATGGTATCACTAGCAATCGGATCAGACAGACTTCCCTCGCTCAATGCAATCCCATAAAAAAGTCTCACTGTTAAAATAATTTGTTCTTTAACAAAGGCTTCGGTTTTATCTGTCTCTGCCTCAATAAAAACATCGCCATTTGCTTTGGCATTCGGATCGGATTTTGTCACTGAAATTTGAATGGGTTTTGTTTGCTGGCTACCTACCTTAATTGGCGGAATGGTATTTTCGCCCACTCCATTAGGCATCAGTGAAATTTGCCAACTGGTTTGTGTTGAATAGCTATTATTGATAATTTGTGTTGATGAAGACTTGCTGGTTCCCAAAACGGTAAAAACATCTTCTAACTCTGTTAAATCCGGCTCTTCATTACTGTTCTCATCAACTGAGATTGTTAATGTCAGCGTTTCACCAATAATGATTCGACTGCGATCAACACTCGCAGTCACTTCAGCAAAGCTATTAAAACTGATTAAAATTAAACCAATTAGTAGTAAGTTTTTCATAATTTACCAATCCTGTTGTTCATCTGGTTTATTTTTCTGTTGGTTATACTGGTAGTAAAATTTTCTTCGCAACAAACCACCCGGATCATCGGGAATTCTTCTCAGCCATTGTTCAATGGCCTCTTTATTTTCAGCTTTTTCCTGAAGCTCTTCAGGTGACACTTGAGCTTGTTGCTCTTTTGGTTCTTGCTGTTCCTTATCTGCTTCTTCCAGTTCTTTTTGTACTTGTTCTTGCTGACGTTTCTCTTCTTCTGTCATTTCATCCTGTTCGGACTTCTGTCCTTGCTGTTCGGGATTATCCTGAGAATCCTGATTTTGCTGCCCTTCTTGTTGCTGTTGTTCACTGTTTTCCTGAGCGTCCTGATTTTCCTGATCCTGATTTTCTTGCTCTTGCTGTTGGTCATCCTGATTTTGTTGTTGATCTTCAGAGTCTTGTTGCTGATTATCCTGATTTTGTTGTTGTTCCTGCTGTTGTTGCTTCAGAGCTTCTTCGACCTGTTTTTTATTGTAAAGTGTATCTTCATCATCGGGTCTGAGTTCCAGAGACTGATTATAAGCATCCAAAGCCTCCTGTAATTTACCGCTTTGTGCCAAAGCATTTCCTTGATTGTATAAACCATCGGCACTTCCATCGTTAAACAGATTTCCTGCGCTTTGAAAATCTCCTTTTTTATAAGCAGCTGTTGCCTTCCATGAGTCGGATTTGGCTTTTTCAAAGGCTTTTTGCGGGTTTTCGTTATTGATGTATTCCGCAGCTTGCTGATCAGAGTTCAACCACAAATCTTTCCATTCAAAGGCTTGAGAAATCTGCGGTGTTTGCAGTCCTGCGACCAAAAACAAACTCAGCAACAAACCTTTTCTGAATAGTAAAACGAAAAGCGGAAGTATGGCTAATACCAACCAAGGACCTTCATCAATGTATTTTTCAGAATCCAACTCGCTATTGTCTGTCGCTTCATCATCATTCTTTTCAGCATCTGTCGGAACTAAAAAATCAATATCGGCAGAATCACCTGTCAATTGAGAGAACCTTCCATTACCAGCTGATGACAATTGCCTTAATTCGCTAATATCCAACTTGGGTACAACAATGTTACCACTTCTGTCCTTAACAAACCCTTGTTGAGTTGGAATCGGAGCACCGGCTTCTGTTCCGATGGCTAGAACTGAAGTGTTAATTTTTTCATCAGCTAAATCTTCTGCAACATTCATCGCGGAATCCAGATTGACTCCGTCAGTCATCAAGATGATTTCACCTCGGGAATATCCAGCCTGCTGCAATAAGTCTTTCGCTTTAAGCAATGCAATATCGGCTCTGGAACCCTGAACCGGCATAATTTCTGGCGAAATGGCTTTGACTAATAGCGAGATTGTTTCTGTATCATCAGTTAATGGTGTGACAATAAATGCATCACCTGCATAAACCAACAAGGCAGTTTGTCCGTCTTTTCTTTTGTCCAGAATATCATTCAGTTTATACTTGGCACGTTCCAAACGATTGGGTTTAATGTCATCCGATAACATGCTCTTGGAAACATCCAATGCAACCACTAATGCCGATTGATTTTTCATCACCGGAGTTGGAATTTTACGAAATGAAGGGCCAGATATTGCTAAAACTGCAAGAATTGAAATCAACCATAGCAATTTCATCCAACCACTACCCTTTTCGGCGGATTTTGACTTAATCTCCGCTAATAAATGCTCGTCACAAACTTTTTCCCAGCTGTCACCACCTTTCTGCTTTCTTTGTAAAAACCAGACAATTGCCAAGACTATCGGCAATACATAAAGCACCTGAGGTCTGATAAAATGCAAATTGGAAAAAAAACTGCTTATTATTTCCATGGCTACACCTTCAATCTCAAAACTGTGAGCAGAATCAACATCGATAAGCCCAAAGGCCAGAAAAACAATTGTTCGGTCGGGCGATAAAACTGCTCTTCTTTTGCCAACGGCTCCAATTCATCAAGCATGGCGTAAATTTTATCCAGTTCTTTGGTGTTTCTGGCTCTGAAATACTGTCCGCCGGTTTGATTAGCAATTTTTCTCAAAGTCGCTTCATCCAAGTCTAAAGACGGATTGATACGACGATTACCGAAAATAGTCTGACGATAGACTTCATCTGCACCAATACCGATTGTATAAATTTTTAAACCCTCTTGAGCTGCCAGTTCCGCCGCTTTCAAAGGGTGAATCTCACCGGCGGTGTTTTGTCCGTCGGTGAGCAATATCAGAATTCGGTTATTATCCGTTGTTGCCAGTACTCTTTTGACTGCCAAACCAATGGCATCACCAATTGCAGTTGCTTTCCCGGCGATTCCAATCATGGATTCGGAAAGCAATGTATTAACTGTTTTCAGGTCAAAACTCAGAGGCGTTTGCAGATAGGCTTGTTGACCAAATAATATCAAACCAATCCGGTCGCCTTTTCTTCTTTCAATAAAATCTCCGGCAACGTGTTTTACCATGGTTAAACGATCCACTTCCTTGCCGTTAATTTTCATGTCGGTTTCCTGCATCGAACCGGAAACGTCCACAGCCATCATCAAATCCCTGCCCTCAACCGGCAAAGAAACAGCATCACCAATCCAAACAGGCTTGGCAGCAGCCACGATAAAAAGCAGCCAAGAAAGAATTGCCAATAATTTCAACCACCATTTGTTTTGAGCAGAAACCCCTGATAGAGAATTCCAGAATCCGCTAAAAAACGGCACTCGTACTGCCATGACCGAACTTTGTCTGACTTTTGGCATTAACCATACAAATAATGGTAAAACTGCCAGCGTTAAAACCCAAACCCACTCAAACTCAAACATTTTTCACCTTCGGGTTTTTATTGAGTTTCTTTTGATGTTTCAATGCCTGCGGAAAAAAGTTTCTCACCACAGCAATTAAACCAGAAACATCGTAGTCGGCTTTGGGAGAATACTGAGCCTCACACAATTCGTCGTAATATTGGTCGAACACAAGCGATTCTGAATATTGATTGAGGTAACTAATCCACGACTGACCAGTCAAAGATGCAGCCTGTGTATCGCCTAAAACATGTTTCACAAAGCGTTTCAACAATATCGAAATTTCCGATGCCAGTTGATGTTTATTTTTATGCTGTTCAAAATTCTTTCTGGAATCATATAGAGAGTTTTGCAGGACTTGAATCAAACGATTTTGATTGTTTCTGGCGACAAACCATTTGATGACGAAATACAACACAATTAAAAACAGAACCAACAAAACCCACCAGCCAGGAGCCAAAGGCCAGAATCCGGGTTCTTGTGGCAGGTGAATATCACGAAGTTGTAAAGTCGGAGCGCTGTTATTCATTGATTGAATTCCTCCAACTACTCCAAGCGGATGCCGGTGATTTTAATGATTGCTTGAGTTTTTCCTGCAAATTATCATTGGTCATTATTGGGATGACTGAAACAGCAGACTTTTGGATATTCTCAAAAACACTGTCCAAATGCGAATTCTGATAACTTCGCATGTTTCTGATATCTTTACTTTTTTTGGTATTTAAAACGACTGTGCTTTGTCCCTGATCGATTCCGTAAGTTCCAGGTTGCAAAGTATTGATTTCAAATGGATCAGCAACAAATACAGCCATCACGTCATTATGTTTGGTGAGCTGAATCAGATGCCGCTTCACTTCTTTTCCCAAATGATAAAAATCACTAACAATAATCACCAAAGAACCTGGTCTGATGATGGTTCTTAATCTTTGCAAGGCATCTTCTAAAGGTGTTTCCATATCATCTGCACTTTTTGCCGCATCAGTTTTTACCAAATGGGCAATCAATCGCATCATTCCACGTTTGCCGCCCACCGGTTTCTCATGATGAATCCCATGAGTGCCAAAACTTAAAACACCTACTCTATCACCATTTTTGATGGCTGCCCATGAAAGAAGAGATGCAGCCTTAGCTGCAGTTACGGATTTGAATTCATTCTTAGTTCCAAAAGCCATGGAACGATTGTTATCCATAACAATATGAATCGGTCTTTCTCTTTCTTCCTGAAAAAGTTTTGTATGAGGTTCACCGGTTCGGGCTGTCACCAACCAGTCCATGTTACGAATATCATCACCTGCCTGATACACACGGGATTCCAGATAATCCATTCCACGACCTCTGAACCGTGAATCATGCAAACCTGAAATTGCCGAGCTGGCTTTTTTTCGGCCCGACAATGATAAGTTTTTCGCATGCGGTTGCTGTTGAACCAATGCTTGTGTTGTGACACGAGTGGATGAATTCATAATCTGTGACTATGCGATTGGAACTACCTTCAATAATCTGTCAATGACTTTATCAGGCGTTATACCTTCAACTTCGGCTTCAAAACTAAGAATCAAACGATGTCTTAAAACATCATAAATCACATTGTGTATGTCTTCCGGCAATAAATGCTCACGGCCTTGTAAAAACGCATGAGCTCTTGCACAACGATCCAATGCAATTGTTGCACGCGGAGAACCACCGAAACTAATCATCTCAGCCAAAGATTTATCGTATTTTATTGGATTACGAGTTGCCAGAATCAACTCCACCATATAGTTTTGCAAATTGTCCGCAACATATAAGTTCAAAACCTGTTGCTGAGCATCAAACACGTTTTGCTGTGTTAAATTAACTGAATCTTTAGAGGGTTTTTGATATCCTTCTTTATCCCTATCCTGTGCCAGTTTGAGAATATCTTTTTCCGTATCGGCATCGGGATAATCAATCGCAACGTGCATTTGAAAACGATCCAATTGGGCCTCAGGAAGTGGATAAGTTCCTTCCTGCTCAATCGGATTTTGTGTTGCCATCACTAAAAACAATTTGGGTAGTTGATAGGTTGTACTACCGATGGTGATTTGTTGTTCTCCCATGGCTTCAAGCAAAGCGGACTGCACTTTTGCAGGAGCTCTGTTGACCTCATCCGCCAAAATCAAATTATGAAACAACGGACCTTTCTGAAATTCAAAACTTCCGGTTTGGGCTCGATAAATTTCAGTTCCTGTTAAATCCGAAGGAAGCAAATCGGGTGTAAACTGTATGCGTTTAAAATCTCCTTCCAAACGATCTGCCAAAGCCTTGATTGCCGTGGTTTTTGCCAAACCCGGAGCACCTTCCACTAATAGGTGACCATGAGTTAATAGTGCCATTAACAACCTGTTAACCAGTTTTTCCTGTCCAAAGATTTCTTGTGAGAGAGATGATTTAACTTGTTGGAATATTTTCGCTGTTTCTGATATTTCTTGCTGACTATTATTTTCCATACTCATGTTTAATATTTTTGACCGTATTACGACAGATGCAATATAATAAGGTTCAATATATTTGAAATCAAGCCAGAGGAATTTTGATGTACAAAAAAGCAATTTTTATACTTTTAGTCTTAGTAATCAATGCATGCAACCTAAAAAACACCGTTCAAGCTGCTGAAGAGGATGATTTCGAAGTCCATCGCTTAGTGATACAAATGAACAAAGGAGATGAGCATTTACAATCTGAAGTTATCACAAATATCGTAAATATATCAAAGTATTTCGGCGTCGATAATGTCGAAATTGAGTTGGTCGCTTATGGCAAAGGTATTTATTTTCTCACCAAAGAAAGTCCATTTAGAGCCAGAATTGAGAGCCTGATGATGCAAGATGTAGTATTCACGGCCTGTGAGGACACCATTAATACGCTGAAACGCACCAAAGGACTTGAACTGAACTTAATTGATGGTGTTGAAACCGTTCCAAACGGCATTCCACACATCATGCTTTTACAAGAAAAAGGCTATACCTACTTTAGTCCTTAGATAAAAACAAAAATTGTATTATTGCATCTGATTTCTAAATTAACAATTATAGATTATTTTTCATATAAGTAATGCAGATATTCTCAAATTTTTTAATTTGAGATATTGTGATACAATTCACAATATGATAGATTATATTAGCAGAGCATAATATTCAATCTCACAGTTACACTCAATTTCGTAAAAATTATAAAAATTATTGAGAAGAAAAATGAAAAAGTTTTATTCCTTGACAATGATAAGCATATTGGCAATGTTACTGGTTTCTTGTGGTGACTCAAACCCGACAATTGAAAGAATGGTAGTTTCCAGCAGTGCACATGGTGTGGTTTTGGATGCAACTGATGCTGAAACCCTTGAGGAATTACAACGAATTTTTTACAACAAGGAAGAAACGCCAAATGCAGCTCCGGATTTCAAGTTTTTTGTAGATATTACCATTGAAGGTCAATCAACTCGTTGGCAATACAGCATTGACGGTTTTATCCGAGAACATAATGTTTCGATTTCAGGGGATTCAGTGACTAAAATCTACGGATTGAAGGAAGTTGCCAAATTCAATCGAATTGCCAACGTCCGAGAATAGCTTTTAGTTTGTTGTTGCGACAGCAATTCCAATAAAAATAATCATTCCAACCCAATTATTGTTAAGAAATGCCTTGAAATAATTGTCAGTGTTTCTGCTTCGTAATAACTTGTTCTGGTAAACAAACAAAATCACACTCGCCAGCAAACCGAAGTAATAATACATGTTGAGCTCCAGTTTTCTGCCAAGCAAAAGCAATACCAGCATCATAAATCCCTGAATAATGTGTGTAATTAAAATATCCAGATCACCAAATAAAATTGCTGTTGACTTCACACCAATCTTTTCATCACATTCCCTATCGACCATGGCATACATAGTGTCATAAGCCGTAGTCCAGAAAATATTGGCAATAAACAACAACCAGGCCTCTGCTGGAATTTTCCCCTGAATCTGCGCGTAAGCCATCGGAATGGATAACGCAAAAGCAATGCCCAGATAAACCTGCGGCAAATAGGTATAGCGTTTCATAAACGGATAAGTGATGGCAAAAAAAGCTGCCACCATTGCAATTTGCATCGCCAAAACATTCAAAAACGTCAGCAACAACACTGCACATAAAAGCAATACCACAAACATAATCAACGCATTGACAACTGGTAATTGTTGTTGCGCTAGTGGTCGGTTGCGTGTTCTTTTGACTTTGGCATCAAATTTTCTGTCGGCAATGTCATTGATTGCACAACCGGCGGAACGCATTAAAAAAACACCTAAAGCAAAAATAACCAAATACTTAATCGGTGGAATTCCATCAGCCGCCAGCCACAAAGCCCATAAAGTCGGCCACAATAACAATAAAGTTCCAATCGGTCGATCAAAACGGATTAATTTCAAATAGGGATCAATAGAGCTGAGAAAGTTTTTTTGTGACATCAAAAATGTTTGTATTTTATCAGTCTTTTATTTTACCATTAGCTGACCTGATTCAATAAAAATTATGTTTAATATCGTTCTGTTTGAACCTGAAATTCCACCCAACACCGGAAACATCATTCGCCTTTGCGCCAATACCGGAGCTCAGCTTCATCTGATTCATCCATTGGGGTTTGCGATGGAAACCAAGGCTTTACGCCGTGCCGGACTGGATTATCACGAGTTTACCAATGTCAAAGAATATGACAACTTCGCCGATTTTATGCTTAAAGCCAAACCCGAAAGGTTGTTTGCATTGACAACAAAAGGCAGTGTCAATTACACAACTGTTCCATTTCAACAAGGCGACTATTTTATCTTCGGCCCGGAAACCAGGGGTTTACCAAAAGATATTCTTGAGATGGATGTCATCACCAAAAAACTCAGACTACCTATGAAAGCCAACTCCCGAAGCCTGAATTTATCCAATACTGTTGCGGTGATGTTATTTGAGGCATTGAGGCAGGTTGGGTTTGGGGATTTGGAATAAAATCACCACTCATCACGATTTAATAAAAAGCTTTTCAGTCATCTCAACTGAAATATTAAACTTTTACAGGGATGACACTCTCTCTGTAATATCAACTAAGCGCAGTGCATGGAGATATCTCAAAACTACCTCACACCTCCTTAAATTATTAGTTTTTACTAATTTGTCGAACCGGTTTCAAATCCATGTTGGAAAATTAAGTCAACATCAATAATATAAGCTGAACCGGAATTTGTACCAAAATCATCATCTGCTGGAGCTCCAATTAGAGCTCGATCACCAGATACACTGACTGAACTACCAAACTCATCACCAAGCTTACTATCTCCTACTGTTAGTTTTTGCCTCTGTGACCAATCCCCTCCGTTATAACTAAAAATATAGGCTGAACCTAAATCTAATCCGTAACTAATATCACTAAATGCTCCAACCAGTATGATGTCACCATCCAGGCTGACCGAATATCCAAAACGATCATCCTCTTCACCATCACTTGCAATCAACTTAGCACTTTGGCTCCAATTCATACCATCAAAGTCAAAAACATAAGCTGAGCCTGAATTATTGCCATTGTCATCATCTCCATAAGCACCCACCAAAGCACGGTTGTCGTGCAGACTCACTGACCAGCCAAATTTATCACCCGAAAATCTATCTCTGGCGGTCAACTTTTGGACCTGTGACCAACTCATACCATCGAAATTAAAAATATAGGCTGAACCGATACTAGAGGGAGCACCCACCAGAGCACGATTGCCTGACAGGCTCACCGAATAACCAAACAAATTCCAAATTGCTGCATCTTCTGCAATCAACTTTTGACTCTGTACCCAGCTCAGACCATTATAATCAAAAATATAGGCTGAACCTGAAAAAATACCATTATCATCATCCCCGTTAGCTCCTACCAGCGCGCGGTCGCCTGACAGGCTCACTGATATACCAAAGAGATCAAACTCTACACCATCAACGGCAGTCAGTTTTGCTGTTTGCACCCATACTCCACCGATGAAATCAAAAATATAGGCTGAACCAGAACTATCACCATTGTCATCATCTCCATATGCACCCACCAGTGCGCGGTCGCCATATAGACTCACTGAATAGCCAAAGAAATTATTCTCAGAACCATCACTTGTCGTCAGTTTTTGGCTCTGTATCCAGCTCATTCCATCATAATCAAAAATATAGGCTGAACCTGAACTATCGCCATTATCATCATCTCCATATGCACCCACCAAAGCACGACTACCCGACAAGCTCACCGAAATGCCAAACTGATCTTCCGCAGCCCCATCACTTTTCGTCAATTTTTGACTCAGAGTCCAACTCATACCATCGTAAGTAAAAATATAGGCAGAACCTGAGTCATTGCCATTGTCGTTATCACCATAAGCACCAATCCATGCTCGATTGCCAGATAGGCCTACTGACCCACCAAACCAATCATTAGCTGCTCCATCGCCAGCGGATAGCTTTTGACTCTGCATCCAACTCATACCATCATAATCAAAAATATACGCAGACCCAGATGCACTTCCAATATCATCATCGAAATATGCACCAATCAAAGCACGATTTCCAGAAAGATTCACCGAAATACCAAACCTATCTTCTTCAGCTCCATCACCGGCTACTAGCTTTTGACTCTGCACCCAATTAACGCCATCATAATGAAAAACATAAGCCGAACCAGAACGACTACCATTGTCATCATCACCATAAGCACCAATCAGTGCATTATCTCCTGATAGACTCACCGAAAAACCAAACAAATCCCTAATGTATCCATCGTTTGCAGTTAGCTTCTGTCTTTGTGTCCAACTTATACCATCATATTCAAAGATATAAGCTGAACCGGTACTCTCGCCATTATCATCATCACCAGATGCACCCACTAATGCATATACTCCAGATAAACTCACCGATGAACTAAAATTATCCTCCGCAGCCGCATCTACTGCATTCAATTTTTGACTTTGTGTCCAGCTCATGCCATCATAATCAAAAATATAAGCTGAACCTGAATCATAACCATTGTCATCATCACCATTGGCACCCACCAAAGCACGATTACCCGACAAACTCACAGAAACGCCAAACTGATCTTCCGCAGATTCATCACTTGCCGTCAATTTTTGATTTTGCTTCCAGCTTATACCATCATATTCAAAAACATAAACAGAACCTGAATTCCAGCCATGATCATCATCCCCATAAGCTCCCACCAGTACGCGATCTCCAAACTGGCTAACTGAGTAACCAAAGTAATCACCTTGTTCCCCATCAACAGGTTGAAGCACCTCCACTTCCTGCCAATTAATTCCATCAAACTCAAATACAAGTACTGCTCCGGTACCTGCCATAGAGGGCGCTCCCACAAGTGCTCGATTTCCATCAACTGATACACTTCTTCCGAATTGACTGTTCTCCCCACCAATTCCTGCAGGCTCCGGCAATAACTTCGCCTGCTGCACAGCAGATTTAAGCGATGCCCAGCTGGCATCACTCAGATCATCAGGTTTTTGTTTATCAAAATCATCAGCAAGACTGGTGATGGAGAAAATAAATGTTAGTGTTATAGTCAAAAGAATATTCATAGCTCTTGTGTATTTTTATGGAAATTTTGTGAAAAGAATATTAACAAAGTCACGGCAACATCACAATCAATTGAAATAAAAGACTGCTAAAGTCCCTGAATAATATGCTCGCTCCAGTTCTCCATTTCTCCATCAAAATCTTTCAGTTCATCTATAGAAAACAAGCCGACAACGTGGATTTCATCTTCGTTGCTGGTGATTTCGTTTGTTGCCAGTTCCCATTGTTCGACCACGCCGATATGAACTCTGCCGACGGGATTGGAGTCATCATAAATATAACCGAGATGTTTTTTGGAGATGATTTCTGAGATATTGAGTTCCTCATCAATTTCTCTTTGAGCGGAATTTTCTATGGTTTTATCGAGATTAATAACTCCGTCTTTGTGATAAGCCAGATCGAAAGCATCAATATGACCACCAAATCCGATAGAATGCATATTGTGCAAGCGGTTTTCACCGCCTTTCTTAGTGCGTTGGTAAAGAGCTATTTTCCCTTGGTATGAAAGAATCACATAAGGAATGATTTGTTTGAAATCTTCGTTGGTTTCCAGAGTTTCACGCGGACCAATCCAGATTTTATTCACATCAAAAATATCTTTTTCAGTTTTGATAAAGCCGTTGGTTTTGATGTTCTTATCAACGACTGATCTTTCGGTACAAATGATATGTTGCATATTATTTTTCCAATTCCAAAAACAATGAATTATTATTTTCAGGGTCTTTTGTCATGCCAATGCGGTTATTATCAAGCAGAATATAGAATCTGTCTTCAGTCACATAAAGACCTTCGGCGAGACCAAATTCTTTGTCAAGATAGCTAAACTCAGGTTGATTGATGACTTCTCCGTAGCTGTAACCTGATGTTTCAACAAATTTTCCATCTTGTCGTTCTAACGATGCTATTGTTTCTGCATTTCTGTCCAAAACGTAAATTTTATCGTTATTGCAACTCAAGCCTGAAAAATCAGTGGAGCGGTTTGCTTGATATTCAAAAACAGCATCATTTTGCTGGTAAGCTTTGATTTCGTTATTTGGTACATCAATCTCAATAAAACCTCGCGGTTGTCTTTCTGCAGCCAGAAGAAACTTTTGATCTTCCAATAAACAAATACCTTCAATGTAAGCATTATGAGTTGTAAATAAACCGGATTCTTTGCCGGCAATTTTTAAACTCTCATCGTCAGGAATCCATTGTTGATTTTTGCCGTCTTTGGAAATTTTTAAAATCTGAAAATGAAGTTCACTGATCAGATAAAAATACTCATCATCATGTGTGATGCCTTCAAAATCAAGTTTTCCGGGTTTATCGTTTTCAATTTCCAAAAACGGTATCAATCTGACTTTGTTATCATCAAACTTGAGTTTAAAGATAAAATTGTCTT
>JAGRJP010000207.1 GCA_020442665.1 Lysobacterales bacterium | reverse complement strand
AAATCGGACTGGCAGTCGCAATTCCTGCACTTCTATTCGGAAATGTATTGTCCGGTTGGGCTGAAAGAATTAAAGATGATATGGAAAAAGCATCTTTAAGAGTGATTAATGTTTATAAGAAAATCATTGGCTAATGACAAATACACTCCAACAGCTAATTGATTACTTCACGGATGGTGGATTTGTGATGCCACCGCTCATCATTGGAACTGTTATTCTATGGTGGACTTTAGGCTATCGCATGGCAGCACTGAAGACAGGGACTCTGAAGAGTCCTCGCACACTTGTTTATCGCTTTTTAAAAGGAAAAATGCCAACTCACAACGGTGTGATGGTTCGTGTGCTGCACAAAGGCATGAAACTCAGAAACAAAAATGTTGATAATCTCCGACGATATCTGGATGATGCTTTTTCCGAGGAAGAAAGAGAAATTCAGAAATACAAAACTATCATTTCAACGATAGTTATTGTAGCTCCTTTATTGGGATTGCTTGGAACTGTTTCCGGGATGATTGAAACCTTTGAGTCATTGGGTGACATGTCCTTGTTTTCACAATCCGGAGGAATTGCCGGCGGAATTTCACAAGCGTTAATTACCACACAGATGGGACTAGCTGTTTCTATTCCCGGATTGATTGTCAGCGGAATTCTAAACAAAAAGCAAAAAAACATCGAAATTGAAATAGCGCAACTTAAAGATTTGCTGTGTTCTCCAATTCCAGGAGAAGATGAAATCGTGATGAAAAGAAATGATTAAAGAGAATAAACATGAGATATAGAGAAAGCAAAGAAACCGTTCAGGATTTAAATATTTCACCTTTAATTGATATGGTATTTATCCTGCTGATATTTTTCATGGTCAGTACCACTTTTGTCAAAGATATGAAATTGGATTTGGACAGACCATCTGCTTCGTCATCGAATACGGCCTCAACAAAAGCCGTCAGGCTTTACATTGATAATTCAGGCAATACTTACATTGATGGCGAAAATGTCAGAATGTGGGTGATTCAATCACGTCTTCGGGACATGTTGAAAAGTAAAACTCAAAAATCCGTGCTAGTTGTTACGGATGAGAATGTTCCATCCGGCAAACTGGTTGAAGTTGTCGATCAGGCAAGACTTGCCGGTGCAGCTGATGTAGGTGTTGCTACATCTAAAGAAGTCGGTGCCGAATAATGAAAAGAAAGGATAAAGTCTTCCGTTTCTTTAGCGGATTGGTATCCATGATTCTGGGAACGTCAATGGTTCTCAGCGTGTTAATTTTAATCAACAACACATCTGATAATCTCAACGATGTCAACGCTAAATCCGGCTCTGAAATCAAGTTTAAAAGGAATAAACAGGAAACTCAAAATATCGTCCAACGACCCAAACCAAAGCCAAAACCAAAAAAATCCAAATCCAGACCACCAACTCCATTGTTGGGTCTCAATAGTCAACTGAGCGGTGTTGATTTAGGTCTTCCGGAATTTTCAATGATGGACTTGAATGATTTGGAAAATGATTTATTAGGTTCAGGGAATGGTTTAGTGATGACCGATGACACTGTTGATTCTACGCCAAGGGCAGTATTTCAACAACCGGCAATGTACCCCGTTCGTGCTCGCGCTCGTGGTATTCAAGGTTATGTTCTGTTCTCATTGCTCATTGGAATTACCGGTGAAATTGAACAAGTCAAAATTATTGAATCCACTCCTGAGGGGGTTTTTGATGAAGCGGCCTCTCAATCCATTCAAGCATGGAAATTTGAACCTGCTCAGTATAAAGGATTGCCCGTAAAAACATGGGTTAAACAAAAAATCAGATTCGATTTGAGCTAATTATGAAAATTCGCTTTTTTATTATGTTATTAATGCTGGTAATTGCATTGAATACCGATTGCAAAGAGTCCGACGATGTCAACTATCTGGAACTCGCTTCACTAATGATTAAAGATGATAATCTGGATCGAGCAGAAGTAGCATTATCGCAAATAAACCTCGAAGATGAAGAACTGGACTTGCAACGATTTTATGTGATTTCAGCTTTACTCAACGTCAAAAGAAACAACCATCAACAAACCATCGAGTTTATCCAAAAAGCCAAACAGCTCGGCAAAGTTGAAGCAGTCATGGATGTTTATCTGGCACAAGCTGCTTACTCAACCGAGGATTACCAGTTAGCAATTAATGCTTTGGACTCTGCCGGAGCAGATATCGCCAAAATTCCTTCGATTTACCACATGAAATCACAAAGTTATTGGAATTTACAAGACTCAGTCAATGCCATTGCTGTTTTGGAACAAGCTGAAAAAATATTCCCTCAAGATGGCAGTTTTCCTCGCCGCAAAGTTTTTTACTATATTGAACTTGGATACAACAAAGAAGCTATGGAGCTTGGGCAAAGTTATTTGAATCAATTTGAGGGCAAACCCGAAGACTTTATTGCAATAGGAAATGCTATTAAATCCACTGGTGATAACGAAAACGCCTTGGAATTTCTTGAAAAAGCCCGATTGCAATATCCTCACAATCTAGATATTAACAAATCTTTGGCGGCGGTTTATATCAACGAAGAAAAGTATTTATCAGCTGCCAGAATTATTCATGAAGCCTCATTCACAAACAGCGAGCTGACAAAAGAAGCGGCAGAATTATATCGTCGTTCAGGAAATGTTTTTCTGGCTTTGAGTTTAAACAGCTTGATTGAAAATCAAACAGAAAAACTCAAACAAAGACTTTCAATCCTAATTCAAATGGAGAACTTTGAACAGGCAGCCGCAATGGAAGAAGATTTGCTAAGAACACGAACCATAGCTGATGACAACATCAAATATGC
>JAGRJP010000206.1:2528-3086 GCA_020442665.1 Lysobacterales bacterium | reverse complement strand
ACTGTACAGAAAATGGTTGGAGTACCAGTGCCGGATTTTTCGATTATGACAATGATGGTGACTTGGATTTAATGATTCTGAATTATGTGAAATGGTCGAAAGAACTGGATTTGGCAGCCGATTACCGAATTGATGGAATTGGTCGTGCCTATGGGCCACCAGCCAATTTCCCTGGAACTCACAGTTGTTTGTATGAAAATGTTGATGGGCAATTATTTGATGTCACTGAAAAATCGGGAATGATTGTCAGAAATCCGGCAACGAACTCTTTGGAAGGGAAGTCTTTAGCATTAACTTTTACTGATATTAACTCTGACGGTTTTGAAGATGTAATCGTTGCCAACGACACGACCCGAAATTTTGTGTTTGTGAATCAAGGTAATAAAACATTTAAAGAGCAAGGCGCTGAATTTGGGCTGGCCTATGATGCCAGTGGTAAAGCAACCGGAGCAATGGGATTAGATGTTGCCAATTACAAAAATGATGCGGATGTCGCAGTGACTGTTGGGAATTTTGCCAATGAAATGACTTCTTTTTATGTCAATCGTGCCAGTTTGG
>JAGRJP010000206.1:0-2453 GCA_020442665.1 Lysobacterales bacterium | reverse complement strand
TTGTTCTTTTTCGATTACGATTTAGACGGTATGCAAGACTTTTTTCAAACCAATGGACATGTTGAAAATGAAATTAACAAAGTACAAAGTGCCCAACATTATGCGCAAAAAAGTCAGCTTTTTTGGAACTGTGGTGATGACTGTGAGCGAACTTATATTGCTGTTGAGAATGCAGGAGATTTAAACTCACTTGATTTGGTTGGTCGTGCAGCTGCCTATGGAGATATTGATAACGATGGGGATTTGGATATAGTTGTGACTCAAGTTGCAGGTTTGGCTAAACTTTTTATTAATCAGGCAACAGAAAAAAACTGGATTGGTATCAAACTTTTATCACAAAGTCTATCACCAATTGGAGCAACTATCGAAGTTCATACTTCCTCAAATATTCAGAAGTTTAAGTATTCTCAAACGAAAAGTTACCTTTCACAAGCGCAAAAAGGAATTATTGCAGGGCTAGGTGATGACAAACTTGAGAAAATTGTGATAAGTTATAGGGATGGGGTTAAATCAATAACTGATTTTAAAATAAATAATTGGAATTTAATTTCTCTTGAGTAAAAAAGAGTTATTTCTGTATTTTATAAACAATCTGCTGATTGCTGCGACTTTCTTTTGCTTGAGTATTGCAGTTGAACCATTAATAGTTCCTCCCACATTTGTAACACCTGTTTGGCCGGTTGCTGGATTCGCCGTTTGTGTTGTATTATTGTGGGGCTATCGTTATTTGCCCGCGATAGCACTGGGAGAACTGTTGATTTGTTTCAGATATTATCATGTTACTGAAACAATGGGATATATGGAGCTATCTCTCCTTTACATTTTATTGATTCTGATTACATTATTTAGAAGTGCTGCCGGTGCCTTTCTAGTTCATCGTTTTTTGGGTAAAACCAATAAATACCTTACATACCAGTCTGTTTTAAAACTGTATCTTCTTGCCGGTTTAATTCCGACATTTCTTTCTTCATTTCTTTTTGTTCAGGTTTTACTTTTTGCAGGATATTTAGAAATCAATTATTGGGTATTTGAGTACTTAAGCTGGTGGTTTGCTGATAGTGTGGGTGTATTTATAAGTTTGCCGGTTTTATTAACTTTATTTGCTCTTCCTAGAGAGGATTGGAAGCCTCGCATCTTGAAGGTTATTTTACCTTTGATTGTAACGACTTTTTTGATGATATTTATTTCCATCAGTTTCAAAAATTTTGAACAGGTTCGTTTAATTAATAATTTGGAGAAAAACACGGATTTAGTTTTTAACGAAACCCTGAAAAAATTTGCAGACAGCCAGACAATGGATAATTGGGTTCCTAAAGGACAGGTCGCAGCAGAATTTAATGAACTGATTAAAAATTATACTGATGTTGTTGTACTTTCAAATAGCTTAAAAAATATTAATTTTACTATTGAATTTAATAATAATGGAAAGTATCAACAACTTTATCAATCCAAGATAAAAGCTAACGAAAACTCCATTTGGAAAGTTTCCAAGTCATATAACTACGCCGGAAACGATTGGAAACTAACCGGGATTGCTACATCTGGTTATCTTGGTGAAAATGCATTTTTCATAATATGGTGGCTTATGGCGACCGGTTTCCTGTTTATTTCAATTTTGGGAGCCACAATGTTGGTTATCACAGGGAATGATATCCGTAGCCGAAATTTAGTCCGAACCAGAACTAAGGAAATTCAAAAACTAAATGAAATCCTGCGAGAAAGCGAAAGCAGGTACAAAAAACTCATTGAGGTTCAGCCTGTCATATTTTGGAAACATATTCGAGGAGAACCGGTGCTTGATTTTGTCAGTAGTGAAGGAAGTACCTTGTTAGGATATTCACGAAGCGAGCTGGTGAGTCTGGATATACTGTGGAACAAAATTATTCATCCTGAAGATAAGGTGCGTGTTCTCACTGAATATCATGGCAACGTATCCTCAGGAAAAAGGTTCACTTTGAAATACAGAGCGGTGACTAAAAGTGGGGATGTGCTATGGTTTCAAGATTATATTTCAACTCGTATTGTCGATGGCAAAACGGAGGTTGTTGGTCTGAAAATAGATGTTACTTCCGACCAAAAAAGAGATCAAGAAATCGAAAAACTGGCTTACTTTGATGTTTTGACTCAATTGCCAAACCGAATTAAGTTTGCCGACTCATTAACACAATCGTTGAAAGAGTCTGTGTATGAAAACACTAATGGTGCGATTTTGTACATTGATATTGACCGATTTAAATTTTTTAATGATTCAATGGGTCAGTATTTTGGCGATCGTCTGTTGGTGAAAATTTCCGAACGAATTCAAGAAAAACTATGTAGTGAATGTATTATTTCTCGTGTTTCAGGTGATGAGTTTGCTATTTTAATTTCTCAAAAACATGAGGATATCGGTGAAATAAAGAAAGAGTGTTTACAGGTTTCGCAACTGATTCACGACTCTTTCAAAAAGCCGG
>JAGRJP010000205.1:2516-8100 GCA_020442665.1 Lysobacterales bacterium | reverse complement strand
TGAGTCACAGTAGCCTATAAATCTATTACAAACCTATTCCTTGAAGAGATACCTGCCTTCGCAGGTATGACTAAAGGGCGTTACAAAAACATCTCTCTGGCTTTTTCGAGGCTTTTGATAAAATAATCAATTTCGTCTTTGGTGTTGTAAAACGCGAAAGAGGCTCTGGCGGTTGCCGGAACATTGAAGTGTTTGATCGCCGGCATGGTGCAATGATGACCGGTGCGGATGGCGATTCCATAGTGATCCAAGATAGTCCCCAAATCGTGCGGATGCACTCCTTCCAGCGTAAATGAAACCACCGATACCTTGTTTTTGGCAGTACCAATGATTCTGAGTCCATCAACCTTTTGCATTTTTTCAGTGGCATAGTGCAATAGCTCGGAATCCGCTTTGTTTATATTTTCAATTCCATGTTGCAAAATATAATCTGCTGCTGCTCCCAAACCGATAGCTCCAGCGATGTTTGGTGTTCCGGCTTCAAATTTGGCAGGAACAGCGTTGTAAACCGTTTTCTCAAAAGTGACATGGCTAATCATTTCTCCACCACCATGATACGGAGGCATGGACTCAAGATGCTCCATTTTTCCATATAGAACGCCAATACCGGTCGGACCGTACATTTTATGACCGGAAACGGTGTAAAAATCACAATCCAGGTCTTGAACATCAATGTTCAAATGAGCCGTTGCCTGAGCACCATCGACCAGGACATGCACACCTTTTGCATGGGCTTTTTCAACAATTTGCTTAATCGGATTGATAGTTCCTAATGAATTGGAAGCATGAACCACGGCTAAAAAACGGGTTTTATCTGTTATCAACTCATCTAGTTTCTCAATTTCTAATTCGCCATTATCGTCAAATGGCAGAACTTTCAATACTGCTCCGGTTTGTTCACAAACCAATTGCCACGGAACAATATTGGAATGATGTTCCATTTCCGAAACAATGATTTCTTCGCCTTTTTTAATCTGCGATCGGACAAAAGATTGTGCCACCAGATTCACACCTTCGGTGCAACCTCGTGTGAATATTAGGTTTTTTTCGCTCGGTGAATTGAGCAACTTTGCCATAGAAATTCTGGCTTGCTCAAACAAATCAGTCGCATCGCTGCTGAGTTGATGTACACCACGATGCACATTGGCGTTGGTCTGTTCGTAGTAGTTTTTAATCGCATCAATAACGCTTTGTGGTCTTTGTGCTGTCGCCGCATTATCAAAATACACCAAAGGTTTATTGTGAACTTTGACGTTGAGACATGGAAAATCGGATCTGTTCATAGTTGCTATTTCGTATTGAGTATCAATAAAATAATTCCTATCATTTTTTCTTTTTCTTGAGGTTTTGATTCAGCAATCAAAAGCGTTATTGCTGTTAGTGTTTCGGGGCTAACTCTAGTCATAAAATCATAGTTTGCTTTTTGCAAAAACCATATAAAGGAGAATGCTCCACTTCGCTTATTTCCGTCGGTAAAAGGGTGGTTTTTAACAATGAAATACAATAAATGAGCCGCTTTTTGCTCTATTGTTGGATAGGCATCTTCACCAAAAACTGTTTGAAACACGCTTCCAAATATTCCGGTCAATTTACCCTGTTGCTTTTCTTGGGCGAAGAGCTCGGTAGCCTCACCTTTTTTGATAAGTTCTTGTTTTAACTTATTTAAACTATCGTATAAATCCTGAGCATTTGCATCAACTTCATTTTGTGTTCCATGTTTTGGGAAGTTGTTTTTATCATAACTTTCTAAGTTAAAAAAGGTAGCAGAAAAAGATTTGATAAGAGCCAGAACATCTTTAGCTTCTATAGATTTATTTTCATGACTGAGAATTTTTAAATCATCCAATGTTTGTAAAAATAGCTCTTTGTTGCGTTTTAATACCTTAGGATTAACCGAATATCCTTGAGTAATGTGTTGCTTTAAAGTTTGGGTTGCCCAAATGCGGAATTGGGTTGCAGTTTTAGAATTGATTCTGTAACCGATAGATATTGTCATATCAAGATTGTAAAAATTTACCTTCCTTATTACTTTTTTTTGCCCCTCTATTTGAACTTGTTCCATTTTGGAACAAGTTGCTTTCCCACATAATTCTCCTTCAGAGTAAATATTTCGAATATGTTTTGTTATCGCTTGTGTATTGACTCCAAATATTTTTGCTATTTGTTTCTGGCTGACCCAAATAGTTTCAGCACTAGAGTCTCCACGAATTTCAATCGCACCATTCTCAGATTGATAAATAACCAAATCGGTTTGTATTTTCTCCATTATCTATCTCACAACTCAATCCCGTCCAAAAAGTCTTCGGCTTCAAAAATATTCGCTTCCTGCAAAAATGATTTTATCAATATTTTTTGAGCTTCTATTTTTGGGATGCCACGAGAACGCAGGTAATTCAATGAAACTTCATTCAATTGTCCGACGGTTGAGCCATGAGCGGCAATCACATCATCGGTGTTGATTTCTAACTCAGGGCGAGAGTAAATATTAGCTGTGTCGCTTAATAAAATATTTTTTAAGCTCTGTGAAATTTCGCTGCCGTCAGCTCCTTTAGCAACAATTGCTTTAGCATTCACGCTCACTTGGGATTTATCCGAAGCAATGGAACGCTTGATAATTTCACTTTTGCTATTTCCAACTAAGTGATTGACCAGCAAATTTTCATTGATTTCACAAGAATCACTGGTCATATTTGCCGAAGCTGAGTAAAAACGACCGTATTCTCCATTAAAATTCACATCCTGAATAAAATGCGAAAGACCTCCGTTGTGATTGACATAAGATTGCTTAACTTCAGCATTTTCCTGACAATTTATTACCGAATAATGCAATAGAGCTGAGTTTTCTGCCAAATGTTTTTTTGAATTTATATTGACTGTTGCATTGATTCCAACATGCAAAACAGCGACATGATTCATCAAACAATTTGTTGCATAGTTTTCTTGCAATTCCAGCGAAGCATTTTCTTCAACAACAATCTGGCTTCGAATGTTCTGCCAATTTTTTGATGTTTGGTGATAATCAATTTTGAGTTTTACCTTTGTATTTGCCGGAATCACAATATGAAATCCATCATTCAGCATGGCTGTGTTTATCTCGGCAAAAACTCTGTTAGTATCGCTTTGAATCTCTTGCCAATGTTTGGAGTTCAAATCTTTCAAATTATAGACTTCTATTTCGCTTTCGCAGGTAATCTCATAGAAGTTAGAATGAAATTGAGTTTGAAGCTCTGGCAATTGTTCCAGTTTGCGTACATTCGTGTATTTCCAAAGTTCCGACTTGCGATTCGGCAAGCCTGTCTTTTGAAAGTTTTCAAAGGCTTTTTGACGTTTTTCCTGCAACCAATCTGATTCAGATAACGATTTTGTCAGCTTTTGAAAAGCAGTATCAATTAGATTCAACAACATTACGCTTCCAGCCAACTGTATCCTGTTTTTTCCAACTCAAGTGCTAGTGATTTGTCTCCGGTTCGGACAATTTTTCCATCCGCCAAAACGTGAACAAAATCAGGCACAATGTAATCCAGTAAGCGTTGATAGTGTGTAATCACCACAAACGCTCTGTCCGGCGAGCGTAATTGGTTGACACCATCTGCAACAATTTTCAGCGCGTCAATATCAAGTCCCGAATCGGTTTCATCTAAAACCGCAAGTTTTGGTTCTAAAATACTCATCTGAAAAATTTCGTTACGTTTCTTCTCACCACCTGAAAAGCCAACATTAACCGGACGACGTAACAGGTCATCACGCATGTTCATCTGTTTGATTTTTGATTTCACTAGTTTGAGAAAGTCCGAAGAATTCATTTCAGGTTCACCACGATATTTTCTTTGGGCATTTAAAGCCGCACGAAGAAAATACATGTTATTCACTCCGGGAATTTCGACAGGATATTGGAATGCCAAAAAAACACCTTCAGCGGCTCGTTCTTCAATTTCAAAGTCCATCAGATTTTTTTGATTAAACAGAATTTCTCCATCTGTAACATCAATATTTTCCATTCCGGCCAAAACATTTCCTAAGGTCGACTTTCCGGCACCATTGGGGCCCATTATGGCATGAACCTCTCCGGGTTTCACTTCCAGATTCAAACCTTTTAAGATTTGTTTGTCGCCAATTCCGGCATGTAAGTTACTTATTTTTAGCATTTTTCTCTATTTGTTATTCTCAACTTTACTTATGTCATTCCCGAGAAATCGGGAATCCAGTATCTTTCTTCTTCAAGTTATTAAAAAAGGCTTCTCCACTCGTTCACTCGGTCGAAATGACAGAATGATTTAGTTAATCAGCAATTTTCTAAATTTGTTAATATGGCACAGAAGATTGTTCAAATATCATGAATGCCATAGAAACAACTATGGCTTGAATGATTTTGGACAAGTTTCAAAGCCAGATTCACTAATTTCTAGCCCACAGCTCCTTCAAGCGATATATCCAGTAAAGCCTTTGCCTCAACTGCAAACTCCATTGGCAATTCTTTAAAAACCTCTTTACAGAAACCATCAACAATCATAGATGTCGCATCTTCTTCAGAAATTCCCCTTTGTTTGCAGTAATACAACTGATCTTCAGAAATTTTGGATGTTGTGGCTTCGTGTTCCAATTGTGCGGTTTTGTTACCACATTCAATATAGGGAAACGTATGTGCTCCGCAATTTTTTCCAATCAATAATGAATCACATTGAGTGTGATTTCTGGCGCCATCCGCATTTTTTGAAATTTTCACCAAACCTCGATAGCTGTTATGGCTTTTCCCGGCTGAAATTCCTTTGGAAATAATGGTGCTTTTGGTGTTTTTACCAATGTGAATCATTTTAGTTCCGGTATCGGCTTGCTGGAAATTATTGGTTAGAGCGACTGAGTAAAACTCTCCGCGCGAGTTGTCGCCTTTAAGAATACAACTCGGGTATTTCCAGGTAATTGCTGAGCCGGTTTCCACCTGAGTCCATGAAACTTTGGAATTGAAACCTTGGCATAATGCTCTTTTCGTCACAAAGTTGTAAATACCGCCTTTGCCTTCTTCGTCTCCCGGATACCAGTTTTGCACGGTTGAGTATTTGATTTTGGCATTATCCAAGGCGAACAACTCAACCACAGCAGCATGTAATTGGTTTTCATCTCGCATCGGAGCAGTACAACCTTCCAAATAACTCACTTCAGCTCCTTCATCGGCAATAATCAAAGTTCTTTCAAACTGCCCGGTATTCATCTCGTTAATGCGGAAGTACGTTGATAATTCCATCGGACATTTGGTATTTTTAGGAATATACACAAACGAACCATCACTAAACACTGCTGAATTTAAAGCCGAGAAATAATTGTCGCCCACAGCAACCACTTTTCCCAGATATTGCTTTACCAATTCAGGATAGTCATGAACGGCTTCTGAGAACGAACAAAAAATTACTCCGGCATTTTTAAGTTCTTTTTTAAATGTAGTAGTGACAGAAACCGAATCAAAAACTACATCAACAGCTACTTTTGGTTTTTTCACACCGGCTAGAACTTCCTGCTCATGCAAAGGAACTCCCAGTTTGGCATAAGTTTCCAACAGTTTGGGATCAACCTCTTCGAGGCTTTTTGGTGC
>JAGRJP010000205.1:0-2435 GCA_020442665.1 Lysobacterales bacterium | reverse complement strand
GCCCAATTGGGTTGTTCCATCGACAACCACTTTTGATAAGCCTTTAAACGCCAATTCAGCAGCCATTGAGGTTCGTTTTTCTTCGCTGAAATCGCTCGAATCACATCTTCGTTCAAACCCGGAGGAAGAGTATCAGATTCAATATCGGTTACAAATCCTTCCTTATAAGATTGATTGACTCGTCTGTGCACTTCAGCGTTGGTTTGTTCAGTCATTATTAATACTTAAGATTTAATGTTTAATTTAATATCCGGTTTGGCAATTCCATTCAACTCAATCATTCTCGCTATTGTCATTGTTGACAATACATTTTGTATTTGAGCATTTACCTTTTGCCAGCCACTTTTTGAGTTACAACCACTCACCTGGTTACAAATATTATCGGTATGAGAACAGTCTGTGATTGCTGTTTTGCCTTCAATTGCCTGAATTACATCAAACAAGGAGATATTCTCAATCTTTTTACCCAAGATGTAACCGCCATTCACACCTCTGGTTGAGGATAATAAATCCGCTTTGGTTAGCAATTTCAGGACTTTACTCGTTGTCGGGAGTTCCAAACCCACAGACAGTGCAATCGAATCTGTAGTTTTTAGCTCAGCATCTTTGCTCATATACAACAAAATAGCTGTGGCATAGTCGGTTAATTTGGAAATTTTCAACATTTGCCGATTATAAATTAAACTGTACTAATTTTGTACTATTTTAAAAAGTTTGTCTGCTTTTTCGCCGAAAACGAACTTAATGAAATAAAATCATAGCTTTAGCGACAAATGAAGTTATAATTTTTCGAACTATGACCTCTTTGCGAATATGATTGAGAAACCGGGTTCTACCAGAAGTCGCTTCGGCACGGATGTTTCAGAACTTCAAAACAAAATCAACAAACTAAAAAATAATTCCAAAGCGACTGATAACGAGTCACTGAAGGAACTTGCCGAGATTTACAAAACTTTGGCACAGGTTCATTTTCGCCAAAGCAATTACAATGAAGCCGAAAAACAGTTCACCCTTGCTTTAGGTGCTTATACACGCATTAAAAATTATCACGGAATCATCTTTTGTCAAAATGCACAGGCGAGTATTTGTTTGGCTCGAGGAGAGCTGGCCGCTGCCAAAAGTAAACTGGAAAAACTACTTTTGTTGTTGAAAAAACATCCTGTTAGAGAGTTAGAACATGTTGTTTTGAACAACTTTGGCATTGTTCATGAAAAAAACGGTAACCTGCCCAGAGCCGTTTTGTATTATCATCGGAGTCTTGCTTTAAAATACGAACTCAACAATCCCGTTTTACCATCTTATACATTACACAATCTTGCCAATGTTTATTTTCATGTTGAGGATTATTCCAAATCTTTAAAATACAATGAGATGGCACATGAATTGATTGCAGAAACTGACGATTACAATGCTCAGGCAACGATTATCAATGGTCTGGCACAAACATTTGTGAAAACAGGCGAGTTGGACAAAGCCCGAAAGTTTTATTTGAACGCAGGCGAACTGGCATCTAAAGCCAATAACCTCGCACAAATTGCCGGAACACAAGCCGGACTCGGCAAAATTGAATTTATGAAAGGCAACTCGGTTTCTGCCAAAAAACTCTTGATGCAATCATTGCAAATTTTTCGTGAACTGAAAGAACAAGAAAATATCGCAAGTTGTCTAATTGAATTGGTTCGTATCAATCAAAAACTGGACCCCGAAAATGCTGTCAAACAAATTGGTGAAGCGATTGACATTTGTAAGCTGAATGGCTTTCGTTCGATTTTGGCTTCCGCTTATGAATTAAATGCTTCATTGAAGGCAATACAAGGAGATTATTCCAAGGCTTATTTTTTCCATAAACTTTTCCACGACTTATTCAGAGAAACCAACAAAACCAATGTTCTCAACCAAATCGAACTCAACAAACTTTCAATTGAGTTGAAAAGTGTTAAAAATCAATCCGAACATCTGCAAAAACAAGCTCAGAAACACAAATACGAATCTTTACATGATCACCTGACCGGAGCCGGGAATCGCCGGCAACTGGATGAAGTTTTGGCTAAGAGCTGGGTGCTCAACACTTCTGAAGACAAGTCCAACCACATTGCCATGCTGGATATCGATGATTTCAAAAAAATTAATGACACTTATTCACATGAATTTGGCGATAAAGTGCTTCAGCATGTTTCTGCAATTATTCACAACAATATCGAAGATGATGATGCATTATTCCGCTATGGCGGTGAGGAATTTATTATTTTTCTGCGTGATAAATACAAAGAACATGTCGAAGAAGTTGTCACCCGAATTTGTCAATTCATTGAAAACCACCATTGGCAGGATTTGCAGGATGGATTGACCGTTACTGCAACACTAGGTGTTGCAAATAGCGATGAAGAAAGCTCAATCGAAAAAGCATTACAAGTCGCCGATGAGAGAATGTATCA
>JAGRJP010000021.1 GCA_020442665.1 Lysobacterales bacterium | reverse complement strand
GCTCTGGACTCAGCAAGATAAATGCCTTCGACCTCTTCCATATACCTCGATAAAGCCTCTTTTACATAGTAAGATTTTGTTCGCCCTGTTTCTTTGGATAGTCTGTTAAGACGAGTTTCTAAATCCTCATCAATTCTCACATTTATCATTTGTTTGAGTATAATTGTATTGTAAGTATCTAATGTATTACAAAGCATACATAAAGTCAAATTAACTTAATACTTTGATTAAAAGAAAATTAGGAAACGCTGAGAATACAAAGGTAACACAAATTTACGTTCTCATTTGAAGCGAGTGATGCGAACCGAAGAATTTATTAACTTACCAGATATCATTTAATTTTCATTGACAACTAATATTTAAGTAAATAATATTGAGTTGTGCCACTTGCAGCTTGACCAGTTGAACTGCTAGCAAACAGTTGACCAACCTGCGAGTGTTACATAAATTTTTTAAATATTGGAGATATAATTTATGACAACACAACACAACACAACACAAGTGACTTTCTAGCAGTAAAGAAGTTCCATTTTTTAAGTTTTATAGCATTTCTATTGTTATTCTCGATATCAACCTCTCAAGCTGCTTGTGTTAACGACCCACAAAGCACGCAACCGATCGCTACTGACAGTTCTTCTCTATCCAGCTCAAGTCTTTCCGCAGATTCTGAAAAAGAAGATGAGTCATTGAATTGTACTACTTTACCAACAGTTACAGTTATTGGTTATCTCATTAAAAATCCATGGCAACCTTTTAGTTTCTTCTTAAGCTGGGCATTAGATACTCATGTTACTGGAGGTACTAATACCGGTGTACAGATACCTCAAAACTATGGGTGTGGTAATGGCGATGTAGATGGGAGAATTTCACAGGCGACTACGGTTTTTATTGCTGAGCGAACAGCTTCTGGGTCTATTGGTGCTATTCAGTTCGTAGCATACTATCAAAATGGATTGCACGGTTATCCTGTTTCTTGGCCTGATGGCTCAACTGGTATTTACAATGTTGGAGCGGGCGACTCCTCTTCACCAATTACTCATGAAATTAGTTGTGAATAATGATTAGAGTAACAAACTTATTTAAAGTATTAGTTTTAGTTATTTTATGCGTTCTCCTTTATATTTTTCTTATGAAGGAGAATTTACTTGATACAACGATTCAGAGCAAGCATGAAGAAGAGTTAAGCTACAAGGTTACTGATAAAACCGTGCTCAATAAAGTTGAAGCTGACCTAAAACAACCCTCAAACGATTTACTTAAAGAGTTTCAAACGATAAATGGCAAACTTCATTACCATGAAATCTGTGGTTCCGATGTGGAAATATTTTATCAAAAACAAAGGTTTCTTGATAGTAGCTTTTCGCAGAAACAAGAGAGTGCAAAAAATAATTTTATTGAAATGTGTAAGAAGTGGTTCGACTATTTGGACACAATCTCAAAAGAAGAAAAAGATAATCTTGAGAAAAATATTAAAGACATGAGTGACTCTAATATGTATTTCTTAAAAGATGGTATAGATATTTATGATAGAACAAAATTAGAAGACGCCAAAAAAATTCTTAATTCTGGAGGTGATGATACAGTCCTGACACATACAGCAATTACATATTTATTGTATAACGACTATAATTTATTGAATGCTATTGCTGAAGATTTAGGTACTACTGATGGAGGCTATATAAAGAATGCCAGAAATGATATCGCTATGCAATATAAGTGTGAAACAAGTCCCTCCGCTTGTTCTCCTAATTCGATTGAAATGGTTTATCTTTGTTTAACAAATGAATATGCTTGTGGCATGTCATATAGCCAATATCTGGCATCAACAAGAACACCTGGGCAGTACAATGATATATTAACAATGGCTGCAATACTGAGAAAGCTAATTGCTGATGGCTATTTTAGTGAAGAACTCGAGTGAATTAGTGGGCTTACATCAAAAATCTTAAAAACAAGGATAGCAGATTAGCTAATTTGCTATCCCTCATTCTTTCTGGCTCTGAGCAACAATCCCAAGTCATCCATTACATCATCGGGTTTGAAGTCTTTTGCATAGGCCATCATTAAAAAACCTTCGGGTGCGAGTATGTATAGCCCATTTCCGTCAGCAAATGATTGTTTGGATAATTCGGCAAGGGTTTTAGCTAATTCTCCATCGGCTGGATAATTGGCTTTCTCAATGGTTGAAAATTCTTCAGGAAAGGTGATTTCATCAGTTTCCGGAGTTAATATCAGAAGTTTAATGCGTTTCATTTTATGACCTTTTGTGAGGCGAATGGTGTAAATGGTTTTAAGCATTTCCATGCATTCTTTTTCACAACTACCGTTATGGTTGTAAACCAAAGTCCAGTATTCTTCAAAATCTTTTAAGAATTCATCCGATGTGATTTTGACAGGTGGTTTTATCAGAGCGCCTTTGTTTTTGAAAGATTCAGGATGAAACTCAACCAAGCTGGAGTTAAGTACAATTGCCACAATCACCGGTGTAAAAAATAACACCGCAATTAACAGTAAAGTCAGTTTATTCTTGGTATTTGGTTTCATACTCAATCAGAAAAATTAAAGACGAGAATTCTACCACAATCGCACTTCAACAATCATAGATTTATGCCAGCTGACTCATGGCATGTAAAAATAACTAACTTATTGCGAACCAGTTTGTTAAAATGCTGGTTTTTGCATGTTTTACCAATGATGAAGAAACCAGACCTATCGGTTGTTGTTCCGGTTTTTAACGAGCGAGATAATATTGTTCCGTTAATTGATGAGATTGTTGAGGCTTTGGACAGTCATCTAGAGTTTGAAATTATCTATGTCAATGATGGCAGCACCGATGATTCGTTGGATGTTCTGATTGAAAAACAACAATCATGTCCTCAGTTGAGAATTATCAAACATGCAAAAAGTTGCGGGCAAAGCACGGCGGTTCGAACCGGTGTCAAACATGCTACAGCCGATTGGGTTGCAACTTTGGATGGCGACGGACAAAATGTTCCTGCGGACATTCCTAACCTTTACGAAAAAGCTATGAGCTCAAAAACTGAAGATAAAATTTGGTTGATTGCGGGTTGGCGAAAAAAACGTAAGGATTCATGGCTGAAAAGAGTTTCTTCCAAATGGGCCAATGGTATTCGCCAATGGATGTTGAAAGATAAAACTCCGGATACCGGTTGTGGTTTGAAAGTGTTTCGCCGCGATGTGTTTTTAGATTTTCCTTACTTTAATCATATGCATCGCTATCTCCCGGCATTGTGCCAACGAGCCGGCGGCAATGTAGAAAATGTTGAAGTTCAACATCGCCCTCGTGAAAGAGGTGTGAGTAAATACGGTTTTCACAATCGCTTATGGGTTGGGATTGTTGATTTATTCGGTGTCAGTTGGTTGATTCGCCGGAGTAAACATCCGCAAATTTCAGAACACAACTCTGAAAACCAAGCAGAAAATAAATGACAACTCAGTTTTGGTTGATAGTTGGCTTTATTGGTCAAGGATTGTTCTCTGCCCGATTTGTAATTCAATGGCTGGCAACAGAAAAAAATCGCAAAAGTGTAGTGCCATTAGCTTTTTGGTACTTTTCAATTGCAGGAAGTCTGACTTTGCTGGCTTATGCGTTATTTCGTAAAGATCCGGTTTTTGTTTTAGGACAAACATTTGGGGTTTTTATTTATCTACGAAACTTGTATTTCATAAAACCGGAAGTTGTTAAAAAACTCATTGCAGCCATTTCATTGGTTGTGGTTGCAATACTATCGTATTTATTTACATCTGGATACGTGAGCCCTGAACAAATCAAGGAGTTACGGAGCAATAACACCACCAAAGACACCATTTGGCAAGTGATTGGATTTGTCGGGCAGATCATGTTTTCCATGCGATTCATTTTGCAATGGCTGGCATCAGAAAAGCAAAAACAAAGCGTGATGCCGGTTTCTTTCTGGTATTTCAGTATGATCGGAAGCGTGACCTTGCTTTCTTATGCAATCTACCAAAAAGACCCCGTTTTTATTTTGGGTCAGAGCTTTGGCATGATTGTTTATCTTAGAAATCTCTTTTTTATTTTTAAATCCAAATAAAAAGGCGACTGAAAAGCCGCCTTTAATAAATCATTATTGAGTGATTTAATTCAACTCAAAAGAAACCTTCATAATGACACGATACTGGTCTATTTGACCGTCTTTAACTGTGACTTTCTGGCTTTCAACCCAAGCACCACGAACATTTTGTAATGTTTTTGAGGCTCTTTCGATGCCATTTTTCATCGCTTTTTCAAAACTTTTAGATGAAGAAGCACTAATTTCTGTGATTTTTACAACGCTCATATTTTTCCCCTTATGATTTTAAAACAAATGTGATTTTCAAATTAACGCGATATTCAGTAATTTCACCATCTTCGACAAGCACTTTCTGTGACTCAACCCAAGCACCTGAAATACCTTGTATGGTTTTTGAAGCTCTTGCAATTCCTTGTTCGATGGCATCCTCAAAACTTTTCTCTGAAGATGCGATGATTTCTGTGACTTTAGCTATACTCATAGGTTTTCCCCTTTGTTTTAGTTCCCAGCTAGCATACAACGATAAGTGATAAATTTCTAGTAAACTTTTGTAACTTTATTTTCAAGATTGAAGAATTTTTTGAGCGGGTTTACATTTGTTTACATTTGTTTGAAATGTTGTGTTAGTATTTCTTAAGTTCACTTCAATAAACGAGAGAGAGATGAAAATAATAAAAACAACCATTCTGTCTGCGTTTGTTCTTGCTAGCCTCAACAGCAATGCAGAAAGAACAGTCGTAGATGTTCAAGCAAAGGAAAACCATCAACAAAAAGTTCTTGAAACTGTAAATCAAGCCAAACAAATGTACTCAAGTTGCAAAAGTCTTGGTTCAAATGAGGAAGTTAACTCCAACTGTGAAGAGAAATCTTTTCCTGTTAGAGCACAACTGACGTCATCTATTGATTTGCCTGAAGCTATCACAGAGGATGACTTTTTTAATTTTCCACAGAACAAAGTAGAATTGGGGAAATTTCTATTCTTTGATAAAATTCTCAGCGGCAATATGAATATCTCCTGTGCGTCCTGTCATCATCCAATGGCAGGAACCGGTGATGGATTGGCATTACCTGTAGGCGAAGGTGGAAACGGATTAGGAATTACCAGAGATACCGGATATATGGAAGATGCCGTTCATGAAAGAGTACCCAGAAATGCTCCGCATATTTTTAATTTGGGTGCGAAACACTTTGATGTGATGTTTCATGATGGACGAGTGATGGAGGATGCATCACAACCAAGTGGTTTTATTTCTCCGGCAGGAGATGATTTACCAATGGGTTTAGACAATGCATTAGCTGTTCAGGCGATGTTCCCGGTGACTTCAGCAACCGAAATGGCAGGACAAGAAGGAGAAAACCCTGTGGCGAGTGCAACAGCTGTTGGTAACCTTGCCGGTACGGGTGGAGTCTGGGAAATATTAGCCGGAAGAATAAAAGGAATCGATGAATATGTTGATATGTTCAAAGATGTTTATGCAGATGTGAACTCAAAAGAAGATATCACAATGGTGCATATTGCCAATGCAATAGGAGCTTTTGAAGGTGCTGTCTGGAGAGCTTTCAACTCACCATTTGATCAATATTTAAATGGCGACGAAGGAGCTATGAGTCCGAATCAGATTGAAGGAATGAATTTGTTTTTTGGAGAAGCGGGCTGTTCAAGCTGTCATGGCGGAAAGTTCCTTACCGACAATAGCTTCCAATCAATTGGAATGCCACAGATTGGCCCCGGGAAAGGCGACAACCTCCCTGGCTTTAACGATGGTTTGGATGATTTTGGACGCGAAAGAGAAACCGGAAGCTCAGAAGACAGGTATCGTTTCAGAGTTCCGACCGCAAGAAATGCTTTGCTAACAGGTCCTTGGGGGCATGCAGGAGCATATAATGATTTGCGTCAGGCCGTTGTTCATCACTTAAACCCGCAAGAGGCTTTGAACAATTACGATGAGACTCAAAACATTATGCCTTATCGCAGAGATTTAAGTTCTCTTGATTATGCAGTTATGAATGATGAATACTCTAGGAATGCGTTGCTATCCAATCTGGATATTGAAAACGTCAATCTGTCAGAACAACAAATTGACCGTATTATGGACTTTTTGGATGCAGCTACCGATCGTAACAGCATTGATTTAAGAAATAATTTTCCGATGACTGTTCCAAGCGGACTGCCGGTATTTGATTAGTTTTAAAATGAATTTGCTCTCTGACATCAATATCAGAGAGCAAATTGTCTGTTTTTTTTATTGTAATTGATTGAATCTTTCAAAATAATCACTATAAACTTACAATGAAAAAAATCTTTATTCTGATTCTTTTTGTTCTGTCTGCTTGCGACAACGAACAACAAGTCCAAAAAAATCAATCAGGTCAAACAGAACCACAGTTTGTAATTCTGGCATTGGGAGATTCTTTAACCGAAGGGTTGGGAGTGGACGAGAAAGATAACTATCCATCGATTTTACAATCCCGGATCTCTGAAAAAAGTGTCAAAGTTATCAATGCCGGACTCAGCGGTGAAACTACCAGTGGTCTGAAAAATCGTTTAAACTGGGTTTTACAACAAAAACCCAAACTGACAATTTTAACTATCGGAGCCAATGATGCCATGCGAGGCATTCCGTTGGATATTGTTGAGCAAAATCTCAATGAAATCATTCAGGAAATAAAAAACTCAGGCTCTGATGTTATTCTTGCAGGAATGCAGATTTATGAGAACCTTGGCAAAGACTATGTTTCAAGCTTTAAAGACATCTATCCCCGAGTTGCAAAAAAACAGGAAATCCCATTAATTCCTTTCTTTTTGGAGCACATTGCCGGAATTCCAAAATACAATCAATCCGATTTATTACATCCGAATGCCGAAGGTTACCAAATCATTGTTGAACAAAATATTCTGCCAATCGTCGAACAATACCTGAAAGATTAACTATGAAAGCCATACTGCAAGCCTCCAATATCAATAAACTATTTAAAATAGAAAACCAATCCATAGAAATTCTCAAGAATGTTTCCTTTCAAATCAATCAAGGTGAATTTGTCGCAATTATGGGCAAGTCCGGCTCCGGTAAATCAACATTGTTGAGTATCTTGGCAGGTCTTGACCAACCCGATAGTGGTAGTGTAAAACTGGACCAACTTGAACTCACTGATTTATCTGAAAACCAATTAGCAAAAAGCAGACAACAGGACATTGGCTTTGTGTTTCAATCCTTTTATTTGATTCCTACTTTGACTGTTGAGGAGAACATTGCTTTTCCTCTACAAATCAACCGAAGTTTTGATGCGAAGCGAATGGATGAGTTGATTGAAAAAGTGGGTTTGAGCGATCGTAAAAAATCTTTTCCACATCAGCTTTCCGGTGGTGAAAAACAAAGAACTGCAATTGCCAGAGCCTTAATCAGCCAACCAAAAATTTTATTTGCAGATGAACCCACAGGCAATCTGGATGAAAGAAATGCCGAAAGCGTGTTGAACTTATTGATTGAATTACAGAAAGAATTTCAAACCGCTTTAGTTGTTGTCACTCACGATGCCGGAATTGCCAATCGGGCAGATAGAGTGATTGAAATTCATGATGGAAAGATTCTGTGAACAAAATTATATTTCGGGAATGGTTCGGTCATAAAATTTATCCGATACTTTTTGGTCTATGTATCATCGTCTCATTGGGAGCCTATCTCACGCTTGATACCTTGCAACAATCTGTTGACGACTATATTGAAGAAAATCAAAAGCAAATTGTCGGCGGTGATATTGTCATCACCGACAATCGTCCTTTGCCAAAAGAATTAACAGGTAAAATTTCCGAACTTAATCCCGATGATGTGGTTTTTGATTATCAATTCAACACCATTGCTTATACCGAAAACAAGTCCATTTTATCCCGAATCAAAGCCGTTAGCTCAGCCTATCCTTTATATGGCAAACTAATCCTAAAGGAGAACACTTCCAACTGGAAGCCAGGCTCAGTATTGGTTGAAAGGCAAATTCTTACCGGTTTAGAGGTTGAAATTGGTGATTCGATAAAAATTGGCGATTCCGAATTTATCATTCATGATGAAATTATCACCGAACCGGATCGTCCACTCACCGCCTTTGGCTTCGGTGCCAGAGTGATTATGCATGATGCCGATTTAGAGGGCACTGGACTTATGGGACAGAAAAGCCGTGTGAACTATCGGGTTGAAATTAAATTCCCTGAAGAAAAAAGCGAAGTTTACGCCTCTGAACTCAAAGAGTTGGTAAAAAATACTAAAGTAACTATTAATACAGCTGAACAATCCGACACCAGCGTATCTAACCTCAGCCAAAACTTCCTGGTGTTTTTAAAACTATTAGTCATCGGTGTGATAATTCTTTCCGGCGTAGGAATCATGAGTGTTGTCAAAGCCTTTGTCAACCGACAAAAAAACACCAATGCCATTCGAATCGCACTTGGAGAACAAAGTGGCTCAGTCATTGGCTCTTATCGATTGTTATTTTTCTGGATGTCTGTGTTGTCAGTTTTATTAGCCTGGCTTGCTAGTTATGGCGTGTTACTGGTTTTTGATGATATTTTTACTGCAATATTGCCCAACGACATTGATTTGAGAATTAGTTACCTGAGTTTACTGAAAGCCTTTCTTATCGCTCTATCCATTACTGCAATGATGAGCTATTTCAGCTTACAAAGCATTTCAAAGATCAAACCAATTGCTGTGCTTCACAAACATGTCAAGCAAACCGAAATCAGAAAACTCCCGTGGTTATGGATAACCGTTTCGATTGGCTTACTGTTTTTGCTTTTGTATTCAGAACTTGACAGTGTAATGAAAAGCTTACAAATTCTGCTGGCTTTTGCGGTGATTTGGCTTGTTTTTGCAGGGTTTACAAAGTTTCTTTCGGCTATCTTAAAACTTTTGCTGAACAAAAGAGTGATTAAAAATTGGCTCGCAGTTCTGGCTTTGCAAAATATTTTCCGCAAAGGCAATCAATCCAACCTGTTCATTACGGCATTATCCATGAGCACCATGATTCTTGGTTCGGTCACAATTATGGATTACGCCATTCAACAACAACTAATTGCTACCTACCCGGAAGATGCTCCTAATTTTTTCTTGCTGGATGTTCAAACTGATCAGCAACAACCTTTGAATGATTTTTTTGGTAAAGAATTGACCTATTATCCGGTGGTTAGGGCTCGCATTGATTCGGTCAATGGAGTTAAGTCGGAAGTGCTAAAAAATCAACTTGGTCGTTATGACAATATCAGCCGGGTGTTTAATTTGAGCTATGCTGACGAGATGTTGAATACCGAATATTTGCAAAAGTCGGTGATTGATAAAAAACTATTCGCTGAAGTGCAAGGTGATGCCAAACCGGTTTCCATTCTCAGTAGTTTTGCAGAATTCTTGCAAGTCGATTTGGGAGACGAGGTGGTCTTTAATGTTCAAGGTATAAAAATCAAAACTGAAATTACCAGTATCAGAAAACGACTGAAACGCGGACCGAGTCCTTTTTTCTACTTTATTTTTCAGCCTGAAGTTCTGGAAAAAGCTCCACAAATTCGTTTTGCAACCATCAAATTCGAAGGACAAGACCGAGCCCAAATTCAAACCGAACTGGCGAAAATGTTTCCGGCAATCACCGTTCTGGATGGCGAAAAAATTGCTTTAAAACTCAAAGAATTTGTCGATCAACTCAAACAGTTAATTCAAATTTTTACGGCTTTAGGTTTAATTGCCGGATTCTTAATATTTGCAACATCCTTGGTGTCAACCTCGCATGATCGTATGCGGGAAAGTTTTTATTACCGAATGATGGGAATGTTTAATAAAGACATATTAAAACTAACATTGCTTGAATTCATCACTTTGGGCTTATTTGCCTTTGTTCTTGGTGTAGCTGTCGCAACAGTCATTTCGTATATGATTATAGAATACTGGTTTTCCTTATCATTTATATTCCCGTGGTTTCTATTTTTTCAATCTCTGGGAGTTATATTGCTGATATTGATTGTTCTAGGAGTGATTTTTAATCGTCACACACTATCTGCAAACTTAATTGGATTCCTGAAAACTGAGAGTTGAATAGGATATTGTTTTTCTTTAACGCTCTGCTTCATGTGCGGCTGGACGCGCGGCAGCGCGGTAAGCCGTCGCATGGAAGCCGTTGTAATGCATTTTTTTCTTTCATCGTTTTCAGCTTATGTATAACTTGTAATCGATTGGTAACCATCCATTTTGGTAAGGATTCAAAATATTCACCAGGTATTCGTTTTCCTTGTTTCAACCATTCAATCAGAGAATCAATATGCTCTTCATTATTCGCCCAAATTGTATGGTTCTTGAATTGCGTTTTAAACCATAGCTCATATTCGTAATTATCTTCAGGTTCAATTTCTTTAAGATATGAGCAGTTCGAACAAACTATTTTGAAAGGACGATAATCCACATAAAGTTCTCGGTATGTTCCTTTGGTACCATAAGGTTTCATGTGAGCATTTGCTTTTTGATTGCAATTGGGGCATCTTATTTTGTATATTGTCATCCTGTCGAATCTTCTTTTATCCAGCATTTTCAAATATATTTTACTGGTGCATAACAATTTATTAAACACTCATTGTAGTCTTTTTTAACAGTTAAAATTGCACTTTTTTTATATGTTTTTGCATGTTCTTTGCCAGAAAGTGACAGTTATATTTCTATTTTGGCTCTTTTATTTTCATATATCGTGTTTAAAAAGCATATTTGCATCATTATCGAATTTAATCGAGATAAAAGAGCATATATAAGATTGTTAGATCAGGTCCGATTTAAAATTAAATTTCTCAGATATATAGCGATGAAACACCAAAAAACTAAACTGATTTGACTTCATCCTCTCGTCTTCTTTCGCACAATGTCTTGTCATTGGGGTTTTCAACAGCTGTGGCAATGTCGTTGATGAGAATGTTTAATTCATCAAAGGTTAGTACGGAGAGGATTTTCCCCATAATTTTCTGATCGGTTTCTGCGTAGGTTTTTTCACCGTTTTTTAAAGTGATTTCGATGGCTGCTCCTTGAAATTCAGTTTCTGAATGTTCGATCTCATACAATTCCTGATCTTCGTCAAAGAGTTCATCATAGTAATCGCTTAACTTATCATCGACATCTTCAGAAATATCTTCAGGCAAGATCACTTCCCATGAGAGTTCTTCCTGATTTAATTGAGTTGAAACACCTAAAGATTTGGCTTTTGCTTCAAATTTTTGTGCCAGTTGTTTGTGAAAAAAAACATATTCGTACATTAAAAAATCTCTCCAACCATGCAACGCAGAGAACCTCCGGCTTTTTCCAACTCGCTAACCTGAACATGATGAATATTAAAACCCCAATCGCGAAGTTTGTTTTTGGACTCAGAAGATAGTGCCTGATAAGCGGTTTCACTAAGAAATAAATCATTCTCAGTAATTGTGATACCATTTCCGGCAAACGCGAGTTTTTCTTCATCGGTCAGAAAAATGGTTCGATCCTTGTAAAACTCTGCAATCGCTTGAGGAACTTCAGGATCAGCAAATGAGCCTGCATGTATCATGCAAGCACGACCGGCAAGACAGGCTAAAACTACATTGGTGTGATACTCGCCTTCGGATAAATCAAATTGAAAGGTTAAATCCAGACCAAAAGCATCATGCATGGCTTGAACTCCGGCATCATCCACCCTTTCTGTCATTCCACAAAAAGCGATGTTTCTTCCACGATCCGGAACAAGCACGCCTGTTAACTCAGCAACGGCTTTGCTACGCTCAATATGATGTTTTTCATAGTTCAGCATGTCATTGAAAAACATACGAATGTCTTTGCGTTCGGTTTCTTTTTGACGGTTTTCGTGCAACATCGCACCAATGATGTATTTGTTCCCATGAGTGGTAGCAAATGCATTGTTTGGAAAAACAGCATCCGGTGTTTCCTCAGATCCCGGAAAAGTCACAACAGGAACTCCGCAATCGGTAATTTTTCTTGCTAAATTCATCTGTTGAACGATAGCAACATCCGCATTGGTTTGTTGATCCATTTGCATGTATTCATTATCGCTGGCGGTTTGTTCATCCAGAGAAAAACCAACCGGAGAAACCATAAAAGCCGCCTTCATCGTTACCGGCAGTTTAATAGGATACTGTGTTTTTGAAATTTGCTCTAAAAATTCTTTTGCGGTTTTAACAATCATGTTTGTATATTTTTCAGACAAATCGGTATTATCCATGAATATGGATGAACATAAAAGCCAATCAAACATATTTTTTCGGTTATAAACTCAACAATTGAATACCCAAAAAACTATTGCAAAGCTATACTCATACATGCAGGTATTTTCCTGAATAATAACAATAAAAGAAGAGTTAAAAATCATGAAAACAATAATAAAAATAACAGCATTGGCGGGGTTTCTTTTTTCAGCTTCATCATTTGCAAGATTCAGTTGTGATGATTTAGATGATATGGCGGCATCACTTGACGACATGGCTTATGAGTTTGAAAGAGTGGATGAACAAGATATAGATAGAAGAACTGATCGTGCTTTAAGAGAGTTAGTTGAAGCACTGAACTTGGTGGCGCAAGTTGAAAATGATATGAGACTGACAACATGGATTCGCAATTTGCAAATTGCCTTTGAAGATAAAGATAAGGATGATTTCGAAGAAGCTCTGGATGATATCATCGACCGTATGGATGATTTATACGAGAGAGATTGCGAGAGATAGTTTTAAACTTTTTAAACACTTAACAATGCTCCGTGATAAATTTGCGGAGCATTTTTATTTATCAATCATTATTAATAAGTTTTTTGTGTTTTTTACCTATAGCAAACACAGACCATTTGGACGGTTTATGCGTTACAAATGTACCGGCTGTCACTTTAAAACCACTTGATTCACCCGGTTTTATATGAGTTGTGGATACAAAAGCATTGGCAATTCCGATGGTCTTATCTGATTGATCTTTAGCTAATGCAATGACCGTCACATAGTCAAGCTGATAGTCTTTTATGTTTTTAACTTCACCGATTATATCAGCCCTGATTTGGCGTTCATCTTTTGTTTTGACGGTAAAATCGGAAACTTCCAGTGATTCCTGAGGTACGTCATACATTCCGGGGTTTTGAGCAAATGCAGAAATTTCAACATTGTATTTTTGTTTCGGTGGTTTGCTGATGAACACCAAAACTTCTGTTTGTTGTTGTGGTTGAAGATGTTCTATTTTTGACCAACCTTTTTGTTCTTCAAGTCTTTTACCATTCAAATCAAAAACGCTGACTAATGCTCCCGGGCGAGCCACTAAGTTTTGTCCATTGTTTTTTACGGTGAAAATCCAAAACCTTCCACCGGCTGAGGTTGCTCCCTCTGTTGTGTCAACAATATCAACCTGCGGAGTTACTTGTGATTGTTTTATATCGTTTTCAGTTATTTTAATGGCTTTGGTGCTAATTGTCGGCAAATTCGACTTGATATCAATTTGTGGAACAATTGCTTTGGGTGTTTGAATTGACTGTTTAGGAATGTTGATAACCGGTTTGTCTCTGTAATGTTGATATGCGATTTTTCCAAAAACTATGACCAATAATCCAATTGTTGAGAAAATAATCGTTCTTCGATTTGATTTATTTTGAGATTTTTGAATAGACGCCTGAGTGCCGTTAATTTGCAAAATAGAACCACAATAACTGCATTTTGCTGTTGTATGTGAAGTGTTTTCGATGGCTGAAGATCCGCATGCCGGACATTTTAAAACTTTGACACTGGTGCTCATAAAAAATTATTTATCAAATATTGCAACAAGAATACCAGTCATAAATGCAATAATAAAGTACCATTTGAGAATTGTTACCCAAACAGGCTTTTTTTGTTGGGTTAATATTTCTCTGACCTTTTTTGGAGAAACATTTAATGGGTTTTGAGAGGTTAGCTTTTTTGGTTGAATAAACTTGTATCCGCATTGTATACATTGAGTAAGTTTTTTGCCTGCTTCCTCAACTAAGGGAGCATTGCATGACTTGCATTTAATGATTTTAAAATCGTTCATATATTTATGAAACCTCTCGCTTCGGCAAAAACACTAATATCTGATGTTCGTTTCGGTGCATTAATCACCAAATGACTTTTCCACTTATTGTTTCCGGGTAAACCGTGAAACAACCCCAAAATTGGTGGAATCAGCCAGTGGAGTTTCACGCCTTTTTCAATCTGCGATTGACAATACTCTATATATTTTTCAAGAACCTGGTCTCTTGTGCAAGAAACTTTTGTTTCAAACAGTTCATTTTGCAAATTAAATAACAACCACGGACTATTCCATATCGCTCGCCCCAGCATAACACCATCGACATGCATGAGGTGTTGCTTCGCCTCTTCAACGGAGTTAATTCCACCATTGATAACTATTTCAATATCGGGGAAAAACTCCTTGGCTTTATAAACATAATCGTACTTTAGTGGAGGAACACTTCGGTTCTGTTTCGGACTTAAACCTTTTAACCACGCTTTTCTGGCATGAATGATTATGGTTTTTATTCCTGACGCTGATACTTTGTCGATAAATTCTGCTAGGTCTTCAAATTTGTCTTTATCATCAACACCGATTCGACATTTAACTGTAATCGGAATATTAACTGATTGTTGCATTTGTCTAACACAATCCGCAACCAACTCCGGTTCTTTCATTAAACAAGCTCCAAAGCGACCTTTTTGCACTCTGTCACTAGGGCATCCGACATTTAAATTAACGGCGTCATAACCGTAAGTTTCTGCAACTTCGCAGCAACGACTCAATTCATCAACATCAGAGCCACCCAGTTGTAAAACAACGGGGTGCTCTTGCTGATTATAACCAATATACTTGTCTGTATCTCCTCGAAGAATTGCCGGTGCAGTAACCATTTCTGTATAAAGCAAGGTATCCGGTGAAATCAAGCGATGAAGATAACGACAATGTTTATCAGTCCAATCGAGCATGGGAGCGACTGAAACGAGGTTGTTCAGTGATTTTGCCATTGTTTATCACATTTAAAATCCAAACCTCTTTGCCTGGAGAATTCTTGTCTAACCGTATCGACGGTGTTATTCATTAGTTGGGTTAATTCAGTTGCTTGTTGCTGCAGTTGCTCACACTCACTATTTTCATCGAGAACCATCATTAGCAACCATAGAGATTCGATACTTTTATTTTGCTTCACTGCAAGTTGTGCATACTCCAAAGCTAAGGCTCGATCTCTGAGGTTTTCATCAGGAAGTTGAGCCAGTAGTTTTGCCAAGAGAACGATGACTTCGTAATTTTCCGGTTTGTATTTGTGAATTTTTTTGAGCCATTCAATAGCATCTGAGTATTCACCGGTACTAATCAATGACTTGGCTTTATACACCTGAGTTGGTTCATGCACTTTCATTGCAGATTCTTCAGCAATTTTAATAACTTGTCTGAATTGCTGGTTGGCATAGTATAATTGAGCCAGTTTTGAGTTCGCCTCAGTATCATTAAGGTTCAGCTTTCGATATTCTTCAAAATATTTGATAGCTTCGTTTATGTTATTTTCTGATAGATAGATTTCAGCCAGATTGTATAGCGACTTTTCGTGATGAGGGTTATTTTCAAGGAGTTTAAAAATAACTTGTTTTGCCTGTACAGTTTGTTTGTTTTGAAAATAAGCAACGGCAAGATTTGCCTGTGCCGTTTGGCTTTCAGGATTGAACTCCAGAGCCTTCTTATAGGACTCAATGGCTTTGTCGAAGGCATTATTGGATAAAGCAGTTTTGGCTTCAATCAAATAGGGAATCTCACCGACTATTGTGTTTTTAACCTCGAAATAATACGGGTCATTCAGTTGTATTCCTGCTTGACCGGCAAGTTGTAAGTAGGCTTGAGCTTTTTGTGTTTCTCCCAAAATATTATACGCTTGAGCCAGTTTGTAATTGATACTGGTTGCTTTTGGAACCAGATTGAGTGCTTGCTGATAAAAGCCGATAGCAATGAGGTGGTTTTCAGTTTCAAAATACAAATCGCCGGTTAGTAATAACATATTGGAGACCAGCAATAATTCTACCGGGACTTTTGATTTTTGCAAAAAGGCCTGCTTGATGTTTCCCGATTGTTTATAGATTTCAATTAAATAATAGTGAGCCGGAAAATAATAGTTCTCTCGAACCAAAGTCTGATCAAATCCCTTGATAGCATCATTATAACTTCCTTCGTCCAGAGCCGCTTTACCATACAAATAAGGCCACTTGGCATCGCTTTTTTCATACATACCAACGGCAAAATAACAATCTTTTGCTTGGGATAAAAAATTGTAATTATGCAATAACAAACACCATTGTTTCGATGCCATTAACTCCGTTTCAAAATCTTGGTTTCCTCGGGCTTCGATGATAGACTTCTTAATTCTTTTAAAGACTTTGGCAACATCTTTATCTAAATCTTTGGTTGAAATATTCTCAACGGAAATAAAGGGTTTACTTTCATCAGTTTCAGCATCCTGTGAACGAATGGAGGTTGAAACGCAAAAAAATAGACAAAGCGTTATAAAAAGTGAATTTTTCACGGAAGTTTGACCAGTATGTATTTATTTGTTGTCGCCATTGGAATTTCCTTAATTATTTTTCCTGATTGAGAAAGCTGTATTTTATCAAAGGATTTTAATTGTGCATCAGAAAAAACCAACCGTGAATCATTTGCAGAAGCATAAGACCCATCTGTTGAGTTCCTGATTAAAATTTTACCTTTTGAGCCGGTCAATTCGATTTGTATATTTGAATTGTTTTGAAGCTGAATTCCCAGCCAGTTTTTGGGGTTGAGGTTATTTAACAAGATTTGGGGATGAGAGTTGTTGTTGCTGACAATAATATCGACATCTCCGTCATTATCAATGTCACCAAATGCAGCTCCTCTTGAAATCGCTTTGTTTTTAAGCCATGTTTCATTGGTAATGGTTGTGAATTGTGAATTAGCTGAATTGAGATAAAGCTGATTAGGTTGTTTAAAAGTTTCTAAGTCATTAGACTCAGCTGAACCTGCAACAGCACCGTTAAAGACGATTAAATCCGGATAAATATCATCGTTAACATGAATAAAATTGGTTGCCCATCCGGTATAGGCAAAACTGGATGTTGATAACTGACTGCGATTGGTTACATCCTGAAAAAATCCTTTACCGTTGTTTTTGTATAGAGTATTCGATTCATTCATCAAGTGCGTAAAAAAAACGTCGAAATCACCATCCAAATCATAATCAGTCACCGCGATTCCCATACTGGCTTCAGCACGTCCTTCGGCATTCACAGCCAAGCCTGAAAATAAACCGTTTTCAATAAATTTCTGACCCTTTTGATTGAGCCAAACAGTGTTCGGTTTGCCATCGTTGGCGACAACAAAGTCATTGAACCCATCATTGTTAATGTCAATACAGACTACATTCAGTCCCGGCATATTTGGCATATCTGGAAAGAAAGAGTTTGTTTGTTCAATCAGAGTACCATTCTCATTAAGATAAAAAGTATCTTTTTGTCCCTCAAAAGAACTTGGTCCGCAGTAGTCTCTTTTGCTGCTGGCGTTATAACATTTTGGATTGTTGCTTTCTGACCAATTGACATAGTTGCTGATGTATAAATCTTTATAACCATCATTGTTGATATCACAAAATGATGAACTGGTTGACCACAGATTTGGATTGGATGAGAGTTCGAAAGAAGCAAAAGACAGTCCTTGTTGATTTAATAGCAGTTTATTTTGTTGTAAATTATTCAGAAAAATATCATTCCAACCATCATTATTGACATCTGCAACCGCAATTCCAATGCCATATTCTGAATTGTTTAGTTTTAAGTCGTTTGTAATTTCTTTGAAGGAAAGTTTTCCGGACTCTTTTAGCAAGTTTTTAAAAAATTGATCAGACTTTTTGTTATTTTTAAAATTTCCACTTTGAACCAGATATACATCCAAATCCCCATCATTATCGAAATCAATCAAACCGACACCGGAACCGACGATTTCAGGGTAATAAAACTCACCTGAATTACCGTTGTTATGTTGAAAGGATTCAATTTGCTTATCCGTGGAAAAGCTAAAATATTCGGCATTGACTCCGAAAGATAGTAACAAAGAGTAACTCAGCAATATTCGTTTCATTGATAATGAGTTTGAGATGGATAATAAAGTGCGGACTATATGTTTCCGCACTTTATTTTTACATTTGATTAATTAGTTTGCAGTTTTAATAAATCGAGTGGAAATTACTACAAATCCCGCTATTAGTAAAACAAGTAACCACCAGTAGCTCAATACAGGAATTGGAGGAATAAACGGATTCACATACAAGTTATCACTGGCTGCACTGGCAGGACCTCCGTCAACAGGATTTCCTGATACCATAACGCTCAAAGCACTGGTTGTATTCACATATGTTCCTTCAGTGGTATCCACAGGTATGAAAACCATTACCGTAAACTGACAACTGGTATTGGCGGAAAGGCTGCCATTTTGTAAACTCACAACCGAACTGCCGCTCACACTCGAGCCGGTTCCGCAAACATCAGCCATTGGCAAATTCGTGGCTATGGCACCGGGAACAAATGCATCCAAATCATCGCTGAATGAGATGCCATCAATAGTTGCCGCAGTATTATTAACCAATTCAAAGACTAACTGTACTACGTTTCCGGCAATTAACGGCGGACCGGTAAATGTCTTGGAAAAATCTGGCAATGCAGCAATAATGATACTATCAGTGGCTGTGCCACTGTTTCCAAGATCTGATGTTAAATCACCGGTCACATTTACGAAATTACCTGAAGTATTACCAACCACATCAACGGAAATTGTACATGTTGATGATGCCGGCACTGTACCAGATGCATAACTGATGACCGATGTGCCACTGGTTGCTGTAACAGTTCCTCCTGTGCATGTGTTTTGAATATTTGCCGGGTTTGCCACAACCAGACCTGCCGGTAAATTATCTGTAAAACTCACATTAGATGCATCAATCGTGTTTACTGTGTTATCAATTGTAAAAGTCAGTGTGCTCACTTCTCCAACCAGAACAATGTCAGGATTAAATGCCTTTTGGAAAGAAGGAATATCAAAAACATTTAATGTATCAGTTGCTTGTCCACTATTACCATGATTTGAGGTTAAATCACCCGTTAGATTGACATAGCTACTCGTTAAAGCTGAAACAACATTGACCGAAACAGTACATGAAGCACCGCTTGAAGCTGTTCCTCCGGTATAGCTAATTACAGAAGTTCCGCTTGTGGCCGTAATTGTGCCTCCTGTACAACTGGTTGAGGCATTAGCCGGATTTGCGACAAAAAGATTTGCAGGTAAATTATCTGTAAAGTCCAGCGATGTGGCATCAAATGCGCTGCCACTGTTGTCTATTGTGAAAACCAGCTGACTGGCTTGATTGATGAGAACAGAATCCGGTATAAATTCTTTCGAGAATATTGGGACTGGACTCACTGTTAAGGTGTCCGTTGCAGATCCGCTAGTTCCAAGATTAGAAGTCAAGTTTCCGGACGTGTTGACTAAATCTCCCGAATTATTTGCAATGACATCAACAGAAATTGTACAAGTCGAACCGAGTGAGACTGTTCCTCCGTTGTACTGTATGACAGAAGTTCCTGATGTCGCAGTGATTGTTCCTCCTGTACATGTGTTTACCACATTTGCAGGAGTAGCTACGAGTATTCCTGAGGGTAGATCATCAGTAAAATTCAATGACGTAGCATCGACGGTCGAGGTGGAATTATCGATTGTAAATGTTAAGGTAGTAACATTGTTGATAATGATTGTATCCGGAACAAATGTTTTACTGAATGATGGAGGATCATTGACCGTTAAAGCCGCATTTGCAGATCCACTATTTCCGGAACTAGAAATTAGGTCACCGGTTACATTGACGTGCATGCCCGCAACTGTACCCACAACACCAACCTGTATTGAACAAGATGCGGATGCTGCTAAACTTGCACCAGTAAGTGAGACAACTCCTGTTCCACCAGTTGCGGTAACAATTCCTCCACAGGTATTGTTGACATTTGGATTGGTTGCAAGCACAACACCGGCTGGAAAACTATCGGTGAAACCAATCTGATTTGCAGCAAGTGAACTTGCGGTATTATCAATAACAAAAGTCAGTGTGCTTTGTTGATTTGTGCCAATAGAAGCCGGCGAAAACATTTTAGTGAATATTGGCGGCGGTTCTATTACCAACATATCAACGGCGGGATTGGCAAAAGTTAGCCCATTTACAAATAAATCACTACTGGTGCTTATATAAGAACCGGGCATTGCCGAAAAAGGCACTTGGAGTTGCACATTAAAATTACAACTAGCTCCCGGAGCCAGATTGCCACCTGAAAATGTCAACAATGAAGTTCCGGAAATTTGTGACCCCGCACCACAAACATTGCTCATAGGAAGACCTGTAGCAACCAAACCGGATATCACTGCATCCATGTCATCCGTAAAACTTAAACTGGAAACCGACTGGCTTGGTGAAAGATTTGTGATTGTATAAGTCAGAACCGGCATTCCTGTTGCTGTTGACGGACCGTCAAAGGATTTAGTAAATTCAATTTCTTGAATATACAAAGTATCACTCGCAGGTGAGCCGCTCACAGGCAGTCCATTGCTCAGCCCGGAAACTGAGCTGGTCGTATTTATAGCTTGGGATACACCTGGTGATGCCGGAACTTCTAATGTAATATCGAAGAAACAACTTCCACCTGCTGGCAAAGATCCTCCTGCGAATTCTATGGTTCCCGGATTCGGATTAGCACTGGCAATTCCGCCACAAACAGAGACTGGCAACCCAGTAGCTTGTAAACCTGACAGAGCCGCGTTTAAATCATCTGTAAACGTAATACTGGTAATAGGATTTGTAATATCCAGATTTTCTAGTGTAAATCTTAAGGCTACTGTTCCACCCGGAGCTACCGGATCATCAATAAATTCTTTGGTCAACTGGATAAGCTCGGAACTGACTACCAGTACATCTGTTGCAGGCAAAGCAGTGCCAATATCAGTCGATAAGCTTGATGAAATATTTTGATAAGAACCATCGGCTGCTGCTACAGGAATTAAAACCGGAACTTCAATATCACAAGAAGATGATGCCGGAACACTCCCACCTGTGTATTCCAAAAATGTTGTTCCTGATGCTGTCCCTCCACAAGTATTTGTTATTGGAGGACCCGCTACTTGGGTTCCTGCAAGCATGGTTGATAACGAGTCTGTGAAGGTAGTTATATTTGCTGCATCCGTATTTTGAGTATTATCAATGGTGAATCTTAACGTCGTTGTTTGCCCCGGAACAACCGGATTGGTTAAGAATTCTTTAGTAAAACTAATATTGGCTATCTGTAAATCATCCTGAGCAATCTGACCTTGTGTGTTAATTCCTAAAACAGTTGCTGAAAAATTATTTACAGTATTTGTATACGAACCGGATGATGCTGCAGCCGGGACCTGCAATGTCACTGAAATTGTACAAGTCTCACCAGGAGATAATGTTCCTCCGGAAAACATTAAATTCGTTGTTCCTGAAATCGAAGAGCCAACTCCGCAAATATCGTTTTGTGGTAAACCAATTGCTGTTAAACCAGGAAGAACAGTGCTTAAGTCATCTGAAAAAGATAAATTGGTAGCATCACCTTGAGCTTCTATTGGGTGAGAAATTGTAAACTCAACAGTCGCAATATCTCCAGATGCAACCGGGTCATCTGTAAACTCCTTTGAAAAATAAGGAGCCGCAACAACAGTTAATGTATCAGTTGCCGGTAATCCCTGATAGTCTTCACTGGCAACCGTTCCAAATATTGGCTCAGTTGTGTTGGTAAATATTCCGTTTGGCATATCCGAAGGAATGGTTAGGCTCACTTGAAATGAACAATTTCCTCCGGCTGGAAGGTTACCGTTAGTGAGATATAGTGCTTGTCTCCCAGTACCTAAGGAAATCAGAGACAAGTTAGAACCTGCTCCACAAATGCCGGATGTGGGTATTGATGGGGAGCTTATCACTACAGGAAAAGGCAAAAAGGTTGTCAATTCATCAATAAAATTGATATTGGTTGCCGAATAATCTGAACTGCCATTTTCAATAGTAAAACTGAGTGTCACATCACTTCCTGAACCCACAGGGTCATCGGTGAATTCTTTAGTTAGAATAGGTGCTGGTTGCACAAATAATTTTGCTACAGCAGGGCTATATGAAAATGGAGTTGCATTGATATCGCCCGTGATAGAACTTGTTGTATTTATATATTGTCCATTTGCTGTTCCGCCTGGAATCTGTACATCAACATCAAAAACACAAACTCCTTCCGCTGGAAGATTTCCTCCGTTTAAAGTGATAAAACCTGAACCGGTGAGAGTTGAACCCGGTCCGCAAACATCATTTTGGGGAAGGTTGACAGCTGTCAGAGCTGATAATGTCGCATCCAAATCGTCATCGAATGAAATGTTATCAGCAGAATCAAATCGATTGGTATTGGTGATACTAAACCTTAAGGTTGCGGTTCCCCCGGGAGGAGTTGGATCATCAATGAAATCTTTTCTAAAAACTACGGGGTCAGCAGTAGATGTTATTTTGGCGACAGCAAACCCTGAATTCAAAGAACCGCTACCAGAAGCAGACAATATAGTTGTTTCGTTATTAAATGTTCCTACATTTTCCGGAATAACATCAACTGTTACCACGCAGGTCTGACCAGCAAGTAAAAAACCTCCTAGCATCGATATTGAGCTTGTGCCACTAACAGCATTAAAGTTTGCAGCATTACAATTTTGATTGGCATTGGCAGGCGATGCAATTATTAAACCCACAGGTAAATTGTCAGTAAATGAAATATTTGCTATGAATGAACTATTTGCAGTATTATCAATTGTAAAAGTTAAAGTTACCGGTGTTCCAAGTGAAACAGCCGGGGATGAAAAAGACTTTGAAAACCCGGGGCGACTGGTGCTAATTGTTAAATCATCACTTGCAGTGCCACTATTGCCGGCACTCGATGTCAGGTCTCCGGTAACATTCATGTATGTTCCTGCAACATTTGATGTAACATTCACCTCAACTGTACACGATGATGACGCCGGTATTTGTGCGTCCGTTAATGTTATCGTAGTACCGTTATCATCGGCAAAAAATATACCGCCGTTACTCATGTCACAACTTGTGATTGGATTAGCAGGGTCTGATAACAACACCCCTGCAGGTAAATTGTTATTAAAACTGAGGCCAGTCACATAATTGCTCTCTCCATTTGTAATAGTATATATTAACTTCGAGTTTGCTCCGGGACCGATAATATCAGGTACAAATGTCGCTGAAAAAGCAGGTACAACTACTCCGGTCGGTTGCATATTATTCAAGCTGAAATCAGTTATTGTTTTATCATCTGGATTTGCTAGGGTCTTTTGTAACTTAGAGTCTATTTCCTGAGTATTATTGTCTGATACTAAAGGTATCGAGAGTGATGGCTGTGAAAAAACCGAGTTATTAACTAAAAGTAACAGTAGTAAATAATACTTAGTAGAATTTTTTAAAATTGAATTCAAAAACATAGCCCCGCCTATTTTTGTAGTTATTGTAGATAATTTAATGATTTGTAAACAATTGTATATGATGCCGATGAAAAATGACAATATATTATTTGCTTATTGAAGGAAGTACTTTCAAGTTGATTGAAGTTTTGCTAGCATAATACTAACTAACACTAAAAAGATGGCATAACCATTGACGAGGAGAACATGAAACAGAATAAAATCAAATACATTGCATCGGTCTTAACACTATTTACCATAAATTCAAACGCAATTGATATTAATCAACAGGGGGGAAATATTGTTCTTGATGAAATTGGAGTTGGTAAACTTCAATTGAAAATCAAATCCCCTGATAATCAAGTAAAGAGTTTTGAGGTGAGCCAGAACTATTTTGAGCTTTCCCCTGAAACCTTAGGGTATAAGTCATTACTTAATGGTCAGTATAAATATGAAGTCGCATCAATAGTTGATGGGGGCGAAATTACTACGGGTCTCAGAGAATTAAATGATTCAGTGTTGACCAAAGAATATACAGATTCAGTTGAAAAGCAAAAAATTTATTACTCCGGCACTTTTACAATAGCCAACGATATACTTGTTTCTGACTTCCCAGAAAATAATGAAAAAGGTGTGGCTAATGATACAGACGGAGGAACTTTTGCTCAAGTTATCGCAAATGACTTGGTTGTTCAAGGAAGTAACTGTGTGGGATTAGATTGTACAACAGGTGAATCTTTTGGTTCAGATACCATTCGACTTAAAGAAAACAACTTAAGAATTCACTTCCAAGACACTAGTAGCACAGGTGCTTTCCCAAGTAATGACTGGCGAATAATCGCAAATGATTCGAATAATGGGGGATTAAATTATCTCGGAATCGAGGACTCTAATACCGGACGCATGCCATTTAGAGTTGAAGCCGGAGCAGATGCAAACAATTTGTATGTCGAAGCTGACGGTGATGTTGGAATCAAAACAGCAAACCCTGTTGTTGATTTACATATTGTTGAAGGAAATACGCCAACATTAAGACTTGAACAAGATGGTTCGGACGGTTTTACACCACAGATATGGGATGTGGCCGGTAACGAAGTTAATTTCTTTGTGCGTGATGTTACTAATGGTAGTAAACTATCTTTTAGGATAGAGCCGAATACCCCACAAGACACTCTTTATCTAGATAGCACAGGAAATGTTGGTATAGGAAAAAGCAATCCTGATGCCAAAGTTCATGTTTTAACAAATGATGATAGTGGTAAGCTCCTATTTGAAAATACCAATAGCACTCAAGCGGACAGGGTTGTTTTTCATTTAAAAAATAATGGAAAGCCACAATTTAAACTGGAGAATACCGGAAACTCTAAAAGTTGGATAATTACAGCAGGAAACAAGTTGGTTATTGAGAATTCTGATGGAACCAGAGTTATGGATTTGGATGAAGATGGCAACTTAAGGATTTCCGGTAATATCACAACCAATCAGGTATTCTGATATTTTTTTGATTCAGAAACAGCTAAACCCTCTCAAGTTTGAGAGGGTTTCTTGTTTATGGGGCTTTGATATTTATCTTCATAATAAAATCAAGTAAAATCCACGCAATTTAAAATAACAGAGTTTTATGGGAAGAGCATACCAAAACCGTAAAGTATCAATGGCAAAAACCTCGGATATGAATGCCAGGGTTTATAGTAAACACTCCAGAAGCATCTATGTGTGTGCCAAGTCAGGTGGAATTGACCCTGAAGGCAATCTGGCACTGCGTAGTTTGATTGAAAGAGCAAAAAGAGACCAAGTTCCTGCACATGTAATTGCCAAAGCGCTAGAAAAAGCAAAAGGAGGCGCCGGTGAAGACTTTGCTGTCGCTCGTTACGAGGGCTACGGTCCTGGAAAAACCATGGTGATTGTCGATTGTCTGACAGATAACCCGAATAGAACATTTGGCGATGTTCGTTTGGCATTTACCAAAACAAATTGCAGTATTGGCACTCCGGGATGTGTATCTCACATGTTTGACCATTGTGCTATCTTTGTTTTCGCTGGTGATGATGAAGACAAGGTACTTGAAGTCCTTATGGAAGAAGATGTTGATGTCACCGATGTCGAGTGTGAAGATGGAAAAATTACCGTTTTTGCGCCGCATACCGAATATTTCAATACCAAAAATGCATTGACTAATGGTTTGGGAGAAATCGAATTTGAAATTGATGAAATTCAGTTTGTACCTCAAACTACAACTCAAATCACTGACCAAGAAGACGTGGCTCTATTTGAAAAATTTCACAATATGCTGGATGATTTGGAAGACGTACAAAATGTTTTCCATAACGCAGAGATAGCTCAATAGCTCAATTATTTCATCAAGAAACAATTCTTATAACCGGTGCCAGTTCCGGCATCGGTTATGCTTGTGCACTTGAAGCGATTAAGACCGGCTTAAAAGTTGTTACAGTTTCACGAAACACAGAAAAACTAAAATCTCTGAATAACAAAAACCTCCAAATTATTAGTGCTGATATCTCTACTCAAGATGGCAGACAAAAGGTGGCTGAGAATCTTTCAGGAAATATAAACTATGTCATTCAAAATGCAGCATTTCTTGAAACTCCAATCGCTTTTGAAAATATTCAATTAAAAGACTTTAGAAAAAGTATTGCCACAAATGCTGAGCCTATAATATTTTTAACACAAAAACTCCTTCCCATTTTGGTTAATTCTGACAAACCATCCAGAATATTATGTATTTCATCAGGTGCCGCACAGAAAGCAATAGCCGGAATTGGTAGCTACTGTATTTCAAAAGCAGCCGGATTAATGGCTTCAGAATATTTAAAGCAAGAGCTAGCAGAAAAAAATATCTTGGTAAATTGCTACTTTCCCGGAGTGGTTGATACTGAAATGCAGAAAACTTTAAGGAACTCAAAATCAGAGGTTTTCCCATTTGCCGAAGAGTTTAAAAAACTAAAAAAAGAAAACAGGCTAAGCTCACCGAAAATAGTAGCGGCTCATATCATGAATATTTTCTTGAATAGTAGTGATTTAGAGTTTTCTAACCAATACTGGAAGTTTGAAAATTAACCGAATAACTTCTTAAACAATTTGTTGGGGTTGAACAAAGATATCCTGCTCCCTGCCTTTTTGCTTGGCTTTATACATAGCGGCATCAACCTCTCGTAGCATTTGCTCGTACTCCGAATATTGACCATTGCACAAAATAACACCACTACTGAAAGATAGTACAATGTTCTTAGGAATCTCTTTTGGAATCCTGGTTTGATAAGTTTGTCTCAGCTCATATAAAAAATCATCAACAGAGTTTTTGGTAGAGTTATATAGTAAAATGAGCCACTCTTCACCACCGATTCTTCCAACCATGCCATTATCGCCAACAATTCGTTTTGCGGTGTTAGCAAAGTGAATCAAAACATCATTTCCAATATCATGCCCATAGTTATCATTAATCATTTTGAAAAAGTCCAAATCAATAAGGATAACAGCAAATGTACTTGAGTTTTCCAGGCTGTTTTTTTGTAACTCTTGAAGTTTTTCCATAACATGGCGACGATTTGCAACTTGGGTTAAATGATCGGTGACTGATAGTTTATACAGATATTTTTTTACTTTGAGCTGATTGATATAGGAATAAAGAATAATTAAAAATAAGACCAACCCTAAAATTATCATTCCCCAGAGATACTTTTGCTTAGTGAGCTCTTGCTGAATCGTGGTTTGTTGCAGTTCATTTTGTTTTTCTAACAACTCCAGTTTTTCTTGATCAAATTGAGCATTGAACTTAACTTTTAATTCCGAGATTAGCTTGTCTTTTTCAAGTTTTTCAACCTCTTTTCGAATTTTTAATGACTGCTTAAGTTGATCAAAAGCCTCTTTCCATCTTTCCTGAGCGGTTAAGAAATCTATATTGTACAAGATATGATATAGATATGTGTTTGGTGTATTGATAACATCTGCACGTTGCTTTGCAATATCGAGATAATGTTTTGCAGCCTCAAAGTCCTTTAGGTCTGTCTTTATTTTTGCCATTAATACATTACTGTTAAACTGCATCATAACATCATTAATTTTATTGAAAACATCAATCGAGGGGATAAGGGTTTGCTCTGCCTTTTCATGTTCTTTCTGCATGGAATATAGCTCAGCAAGCCCATATTCAGCAAATGCCAAGGTGCTTTCATCTTTAATCTGATTTGCCAACTCTACAGATTTCGTGTAATATTCCACAGCCAAATCAAACTGATTGGACAACGAATAAGCGCCACCAAGGTTGTAGAACATTGTCGCCTGATTATAAGGAGCTTTGATATCGTCATACTTTACAGATTCAAGATAATATTTGATTGCATTGTCATTATCACCTAATGCCGTATAAACCAAAGCCAGTAAATTGTACCCAAGGCTGAGGCTTTTTCTGTCATTATTGCTTTTATAAACTTCAATGGCTTTTTCCACATCTTGAATGGCAAGGTCAAAATTTTCCATTGCCATATGAATTTGACCTCTCAGGGAGGTTTGTTGAGCAATCAATTTTTGGTTGCTGGTTTCCTGAGATAGTTGTAATGCTTTGTTAGCTTTCGAGCTGGCCTGCTCGTAGTTTCCTCTTAGTTCATCCAAAGAGACTTGAAAAGAAAGGAACTCACTTTGAAAAATGATATTGTTGGATTTTTCAGCAAGCTTTAAACCTTTAGCGACATAAGGCTCCAAATCATCATAACGCGATACAATGAATAATGCCTCTGAAATATAATAAAGGGCAACCAGTTGGTTGTCGATATGTCCCTGCATTTCCGCTTTATGAAGTCTTTCTTTAGCTTCCAAAAAGGCTTTGTCCGGTTCAAACAATAACATATTGTCAAGTTCTTCATCGTAAGGACCGGGATAATAGCTGTGAGCAACACTTATAAAAGTGCCAAGCAACACAAAAACAATCATCTTGATAAGATTAGGCAAAGTCAATGAATTTTTCTATAAAAGTCTTACAATTAGAATACTACAAACGATTGAGTTATCAAGAAAAAATCAAAATTTAATTGTGAAAGCAATAAATTACCTTCAAACTTTGTTTTGCTCCAGTGAGCCGCTCGCTAAATATGTAAAATATTATCAATTTTAGATGCGTAGACAACCAATCGCTGTTTGCTGCCTGTTGTTAAAGAGTTAAAGGGATAACAAGTTGTCAAAATCAATTCTTTTTTATCCTTGATTAGCAATTGAGATATTTGACTATTTACAATTTCAATTTGTTTTATTTTGTAAACATGGTTGTCTGAAATTGTTTTTACTTCAATCTCATCACCAATTTGTAAAAACTGGAGATAACTAAAATGTGTATCATTGTGACCAGACACAATCATTGATTTATTTTCATCAGGCATACCACTTTGTGGTAAATGGGTTGCTGAAAAAGCTAAATTCCGACCACTGCTTCCCTCAAGGATATAACTGTTTTTATTCAGTTTTGGAATATTAAGTTGCGCAATCGGATAGGTATCTGCCCAACTCCATGGTTTATGAAATTGCTTATCTTTAAGAGTTTGACTCCACGCATCTGCAATTAAGATATGTGACAACCAGGCTTTGGCAAGCATGTAACCTGATGTCGATACTTGCCACAAACCGATGGATAAAAGAACAACAATGACTGCTGTTTTAAATTTCATGACTTTTTCTATTCTGGATCATCAAAGCAATCATTATCAGCAACAAGCCGAATAGCATGGAAGACTTCCAACCCAATGCCGTTTGAGGAAAAGCAGCTGTTTCGATGACCTTTTCAGAGTTTAGAGCTTTAGCTTGCAAAGCAACCAAACGTGAAATGTCCGGAGTTTTATCGACAGCAACCAAACTGGTAAAATCACTCACCAAATGATGTTTTAATGCCACTTCAATAATTTTTTCTTTTATAACCTCAGGATAATCTCCTGTTCGAAGCATATAATCATCCGTTAAATCGGCAATTTGATTTCTTGCCCATAGTTTTGCAATTCCAGCAGATCTACCATCTTTATTCAAACGAAATGAACTGGACCAGGCTTTGGTATCAGATATTCCGCTGATTACGATATGAGGATTAAAACTCGTCATTTTGGCAGTGACAATAATCGGTTCTCCTGTGTATAAATCGGGGAGAACTTGGGGATTTTGCACGACTTCAGAATTCCATTCGATACCAATATCTGTTAAGGCAGGAGTCGATATTTTTGTGAATAATTCACTCATGCTCGAATCAACATCATTCAGATTAGCTATATTGGTGTATGTTCCTCGTCCAATTTGTGAGGATTTATTCATAAAATAATTATTCGGAGCTGGACCAATAGCCACAGTGAATAAACGGGCCACACCAATATCCTGATTGATTTGCTGAAACAATTGAGCCTCGTTACCAACCGAACCATCAGTCACAAAAACTATTTGTTTCAAATATTCAGGATTGACCTCATCTTCCAAGGCTAGCTGTAGAGCCGGAGCCATATTGGTTCCGCCATCAGCATGGAGTTTATCAATAAACTCAACGGCTTTGTTCAGATTTTGAGGTGATGCAGAAACCGACGTGACAAACAACTCCGTTGCAAAGGAGTTAAATTCAACGATATTGAACAAGTCATTCTCATTCAATTGAGTAAGACCAAAAAGAAGTGCATCTTTTGCAGCGTTCATCGCTGTTCCTTGCATCGAGCCGGAAGTATCAATGATAAAAACCAATTCCCGTTTCTGAGATGTTTTTACTGATTGTTTTGGAGGTAATAACATCATAAGGACATATTCGGAGTCAACCGTTTTCTCGCTAAACATCGCAGCAATAGGCTCATTACCTTGTTTGGGATGCCAACGTATCACAAAGTCATTGGAATCATATAAAAGTTCATCAGCCAGATGAATTGAATGCAAATAATTGCTTTGTGAGATTTCGACATCATGATACAGGCTTTTTAGCTCTGTTAATTCAAAACCGGCTTCCAAGTTAATGTTTATATTGCGAAACTTTGTATCTGTAATTGTAGAAAGCGGAAGAGTTTCATTTTGAAAATTACTATTTTCATCAAATAAATAATCTTGCATGAAGCGGCTTTTAATTGCCAACGGAAGTCTAAAATCAAAATGTCCGGAATCATATCTGAGTGATTGCTGATAACTGAT
>JAGRJP010000204.1 GCA_020442665.1 Lysobacterales bacterium | reverse complement strand
GAAATCAATCAAAAACAAACTCAATCTTCACTGAGAATCAGCGATGCCATTAAAACTGCAAAAGAAAAAAACATTCCGATAGGAACAAAAAGTATTCCGGGATTTGATTGTTATCGCACTGTAGAAGAAACATTCAATACCATGGATAATTTGGTTGCAACCTATCCTAATTTGGCAAGCATTGTTGATATTGGAGATAGTTGGGAAAAAACAACTCCCGGAGGTTTGCCGGGTTATGACTTAAGGGTTATAAAGATTACCAATTCATCAATTCCGGGTCCAAAACCTATCTTTTTTGCAATGAGTTCCATTCATGCCAGAGAGTTAACACCGGCTGAATTGAACACAAGGTTCGCTGAATATCTTTTGAATAACTATGGATCCGATGCCGATGCCACCTGGCTTGTGGACCATCATGAAATACATTTATTGTTACAAGGAAATCCCGATGGTAGAAAAATTGCAGAAGGAGGCGACTCAAAAAGAAAAAATGAAAACAATAATCATTGTTCCAGCAGCATAACCGGAAAAGGTGTGGATATGAATCGCAATTTTGGCTGGAAATGGGGAGAAGGGAGTGGGTCCAGTGGCTCATCCTGCAATGAAACCTACAGAGGTCCATCGGCACAGTCCGAATATGAAAATCAGGCGATAGATGCTTATATGAAGGACTTATTTGATGATAATCGCGGAGAAGGACTAAATGATCCGGCTCCCGATGACACCCCGGGACTCTTCCTAGATATTCACAGTTATAGCGAATTAGTGATGTGGCCTTATGGTTATGATAGTCCCGGGGCGATTCCTCTTGCTCCAAATCATGTGCAATTTCAAACACTTGGAAGAAAACTGGCGTGGTATAACGATTATATTCCACAGGTTTCTAATGAACTTTATGGTGCTGATGGGGCATCTGATGATAACGCTTATGGACAACTCGGTGTCGCTGCTTATGTCTTTGAGCTGGGAACATCATTCTTCCAAAGTTGTAGTGCTTTTGAAAGCACCATTTATCCCGATAATCTACAAGCATTAATTTATGCGGCTAAAGTTTCCAGAACGCCTTATATCACTGCATCCGGACCAGATGTGGAGAATTTACAAATTTCATCAAGTGGTGTGATTGCAGGCAATAGCTTGACAATTTCAGGAACAGCAACCGACTTACATTTCTCCGCAAACAATGGAAATGAAGCGACACAAAATATCAGTTCCGTGCAAATGTTTGTTGATGAACTCCCTTGGGATGGAGGTTCAACACCTGTTACCATAGCTGCCGGAGATGGAGTTTATGATTCAAAATCGGAGTCATTTTCTGCCACAATTGACACAACCGGAATGCCCGTTGGACAACATGTGGCGTATTTTGTAGTGACAGATACAGATATGGTAAAAGGCGTGCCCTATGCAAAATTCTTTGATGTATGGAATGTTAATGATGTTGGAAGTATATCCGGTGTTGTGACCGATGCATTGAGTTCTCAACCGGTTGAAGGAGTTCAACTTTCAATTAATGATATGAGTACAACATCTAATGCTCAAGGTGAGTATAATTTTGATTTGTTACAAGGTAGCTATACTTTAACTGCAGATAAATCCTTTTATGCCAATGCCACCTTCAACAATTTAGCGGTTACCGGTTTATCCACCACAACTCAAGACATTCAGTTGCAACCACTTTGTGCATTGATTGACGAAGATGTGGAAAGTTATGGCTCTATATCTGATGCTGAAGCCACCGGATGGTCGCATGGTTCGACTCAAGGTGTTGATGATTGGGGTATCAGTCTGACAGCAGGTATGAATAATAGTCAATCCTTTTATACCAATGACGTCAATACTTTTTCTGACAAGTTTTTAATATCACCTGAAATCAATATTTCGGCAAATACCACATTGGAGTTTTGGCACAAATATTCTTTTGAAGGAAGCAGTACTTTTTATGATGGTGCCGTGTTGGAAATTACTACCAATAATGGTTCAAACTGGCAGGATTTAGGGTCAGCAATGACTGAGGGTGGTTATAACGTCACTTTGGCAAGTGGCAATCCACTTGGTAGCCGTTCCGGTTGGGGTGGTTCTAATAATAATTATTCAAAAGTTGCAGTGGACTTATCTGCTTATGCCGGATCGACAGCAAAAATCAGATGGAGATTTGCTTCGGATGTGAGTGTCGGGGCCGGTGATTGGGATATTGACGATATTCAGGTGTTAGATTCATCAGCATGTATTCCATTACCGGATTTAATCTTTGAACATGGTTTTGAATAATTGGCTATGAATTTTAATCATTTCGTTATTTTGGTATTTGCACTCGCTCTTGGTTCTTGTGATAGAAATGTTCGTTATACATCAAGTGGAATCAAAGTACGAAACCTAAAGCTCGTCAATGCTTATGAAGTGGAAACCTTGGGTAAATTTGACCCATCGGGTTTAACATATTGGGATGGGCAGTTTTTTACGGTTTCGGATAAAGACAATTTTATCTTTAAACTCAA
>JAGRJP010000203.1 GCA_020442665.1 Lysobacterales bacterium | reverse complement strand
AATCAGGCATGAAATAATATTCGCTACCCTCATGACCCGCATGTTTGATAGCACTGTATTCGGGAACCTGTTTCAAACCCGCCAGACTGGAACGAAGGCTGACTTGTTGGCTGAGAGCTTTATAAAGTCTGTAACCTTCCATCACACCATCATTCTCATTCAAAACATCGAGGAATGCTGATGCGAAGATTGAATGTCCGTTTCCACCACTATCGAGAATTGGTTGTAAACCACCGGATGTCAATACCGTTCTGGCTTTAACTCTTGATGTGAATAAAATGTCTTCATTCTCGACTTCATCAGGAAGAGGTGAAATTGATGAACCGGACAATGTCCCAGAATAACATGAATCCGCAACAACCATCACATGTTTTGCCGGCATTTCTGCCATAAAATCACTCACTGCTTTATTTGGAATCCACTTGGATTTATCAGTTTTGCCGGCATCTGTAGGAATCCAGTAACCTTCTTTTGAATTATCATCGATAAATCCATGACCTGCATAATAAACCAAAAGGTTATCGTATTTCCCAAGTTTGTTTTTGTACTCACTCAACGCTGTCAACATAGTGCTTTGATTGGCATTGGTAAGTAATTTAACCTGATAGCCATAACGATTTTTCAAAACATCGGCAATTTCAGTGGCATCCTCGACCGCTGTTTGCAAATTATCAATATTGGAATAATTATTATTTCCGATAACTAAAGCGTGATATTCGCCTAAGTCTTCTCTAAAACGACGGGTAAACAGTTCATCAAATTTTCGCGATTTAACAGGTTCGAATTGATTTCTAACGGCCACAAATTGTTTAATTGTTTTTGAACCGTCATTTCTTACCGCTACGATATTAACAGGAGTATCTCCAGTTTGAAGGTTGATAGAACTTTCAAAAATACCACCTTCTGTCATAGAGTTTTTAATGTCAGAGTTGTTTATCTTTAATGCAATGACTCCATCCGGAGGTGTGACACTTCCCATGATATCTAGCTGTAAAGCATTAGGTTGCATTGGAATTGTTTCTATTCCACGAGTTAATATCACATCGGGAGTGATTACGTTAATACCTTCTTCACTATCATTTTGCGCAAGTTCAGTATTGGTATTTTTTTCAGTAACTTTAGTAACTAAGTTGTTTATTAAATTATTCTGTTTTTCTAACTCACTGTTTTTCTGATTGATTTCCTCTTTCAACTGAGCAATTTTTGTGAGAATTGTATCGTCGTTTTTATTCGATTTTAACTTAGCTTGCAGGTCTTTAAGTTTAGTATCTGCTTGCTCAACATATTTTTTGGTTAAATCGTAGTCGTTTTTAACATCAGAAAGTTCTTGTCTCAATGTAGAAACTTCTTTCAAAAGCTGTATTCTTTGATGTTCTTTAGCACGGCGTTCGCGAAGATTTTGTTCGGTTACGATTTCAATGTTGGACTCTGTAATACCTGATGCTTTACGATAAAGATTAACCGCTTTTTCGGCATCTTTAGCAACACCCAAACCTTGTTCGTAAAGATTGCCCAGGTTTAACATTGCCGGAGTATAACCTTGATCGACCGCTTTCTGATACCACATTGCTGCCGCTTTATAGTCCGGCGTTCCATTGATGCCTTTTTCGAATAATTCACCTAAATAGGATTGTGCTTTGGCATCACCATTTTGAGCTTCCGGCATCCACATTTTTGCGACATTTGCAAAATTAGCTTTATCATAAGCCACGTACTCACCACCGCGAACTGCACAATCTCTGGCACTCAATCTTGCCGGTTTTCTTGCTGATAGGTATGTGTAATTTTTACCCAATTGCCTGACTTGAGGTGGCAACAAGCAATCAACAATATAGAGTTGATCGGGAGTAATTTGACCTTTTTCCACGGTTTTGACCGGTGGAGCACCACAACCAATAACCAGAAGGCTGATACAGCCCGGAATAATTAGTTTTTTTAATGTTGATTTATATGTTTTTTTCATAATTTTCCCCTATTTTCAAGGTCAGAATTCAAATCTGGCACCGAGGTTAAATGTTCCTCTGCTAAACCCTTCTAATCCCAATATGCTACGATAATTCAAGTAGGCTTGCTTACCATTTGAAGAGACATAAACAAAGCCTAATCCTGCTGAACCGTAGGTTCTGTCAGGTGAATCTGTTTCAATAATAAAGATTTCATCTGTTGGAGCTAAAATAAAGCGAGCTTCAATATCTTCGGCATCATTCATGCTTTCATAGTTGTAATCAAAGTCGAACTGAGGTGTTATCACTCCATTTTTCAAACTGATGGCTTTTGAAACACGCATACCGGCTGACCAAACCAAAGATTCAATTTCCTGATCAGAGTAAATGAAATTAAAAGCACCGGCTCCGGTTTCTGCAAAACCATCAATCTTGGTTCTTACATATTGTATGGATGCATTTGGAGTGATATTCCATGAATTTTTATTGAAGTTATATCCAGCACTCATTGCAACAGTATATTGTTTGCCGTCGGTTGAGCCGCTTGCAGTTCGTTGAACTTGAACGTCACCTAAAGTGAAATCAATTTCACGTGTTTGCTCAAACTCAGGTTTTGCCATACTGATCCGGGCATCGACATAGAAATTATCATTCACATTAAATGAACCGTAAGCCGTCAACGTCATGCCAGTTGATTTCAATTTGGCTTCATCTTCAATTTTGGAATCAAAGGATGCATAACCTAATGCCAAACCAACAACGCTATTGGAGTTAACACGATAGTCCAAACCGGCTGTCAGACCATAAGTATCAAAATCAAAACCAAGTTCTCGTCCGGTTGCATCTCTTTCACCCATTGAGATACTTCCGTTGATAAAGAATCCCCAAGGTGATATAAATTCATTATTGACGTTATTAACTTCTTTGAGTTCCTCTTCAGATTGATTGAGATATGCCAGTGTGTTGATTGGTAAGCTACCATTGCCATATCTGGCAACAAGACCGGAAGAATTAAATCCACGGCCGCCACCATTTCTGATTTGCGCGAGACGATTACCTACATTTCTGAATTGCGCCTGAGCTATTTCAGTCACCGAAGTCGATTGATTGATAATTTCGTTCGGAGTGATTTGTGACATCACTCTTTCAATGGTTTCACCATCACCTGATAATGCGGTTTCGTACAATCTTTCACACATTCCTTCCAAAGCTGTGAAGTAACTTCTTTCACAGTAACTGGCTACATTTTGTATGGCTCTGAATATCTGTTGATTACCACGACCGGCAAGTGCATTTCGCATTGCATTTTCGATTTCCTGTTCCGTTGGCGTTTCACTGGTAACATTAATTCCAGCAGTTGCCGAATTATTGGAGTTATCCGGATCAGCTGTAGATGATGTAATTTGAGCTGTTATTTGAATGTTTTCAGGCTCGTTGACATTTTCACTTGTTTTAACTCTAAATGTTAACGTCTGTTGATAACCCGATGACATTTGAGATTGGCTGAAACTACAATTCATATCGAGGTTATTTTCTGAGCAAGACCATCCAGTCACACTTGTTGGAACAATTTGATCAATAAATCCGGTGAATGTTAAACTCAAATCAGGACTGTCAGCACTAGCTCCTCCATGATTTTTTACATCGACTGTCATTTCCATCCAGCTTCCTTGAGTAATATTTGGCTCAGCATCAATACTAATAGATAAGTCAGCACTGTTAACCGGAACCGGGTTGACAGTAATGCTGGCTTCAGAGGTGTTGTTGGTTAAGTCATCATCGATAGTTTCTGATTCCACAGAAACTGAATTCGCTAATGCACCTGATGCAA
>JAGRJP010000020.1:11850-12172 GCA_020442665.1 Lysobacterales bacterium | reverse complement strand
TGTTCCGTCGCGCGATGAAGCGTGCTGTTTCCAGTGCAATGAGATTAGGTGCTTTAGGTATCAAAGTAGCAATTGCAGGCCGTTTAAATGGTGCTGAAATTGCTAGAACTGAATGGTACAGAGAAGGACGTGTTCCTTTGCATACATTCAGAGCTAATGTTGATTATGCAATGGGTAAAGCCTATACAACTTATGGTGTATTAGGAATTAAGGTTTGGGTTTACACCGGTGATGTGTTTGATTTAGAACAAACACAAGAAGAGGATAAACCAAAAGGTAAGAAACGGAGATAAACGATGCTGCAACCAAAAAGAACGAAATT
>JAGRJP010000020.1:0-11652 GCA_020442665.1 Lysobacterales bacterium | reverse complement strand
GTTCGTATGGGTAAAGGTAAAGGTAATGTTGAATATTGGGCAGCAGTTATTAAACCCGGAAGAGTTATTTATGAAATTCAAGGGGTTTCAGAAGATGTTGCAAAAGCCGCTTTTTCAAGAGCAGCTGCTAAGTTCCCATTTAGTACAACATTTGTGAAAAGAGTGGTGATGTAAATGAATGTTAAAGAATTAAAAGGTAAAAGCCTAGTCGAACTTAAAGAAAAGTTGGCTGAAATTCAAAAGCATCAATTTGATTTGAGAATGGCTAAAGGAAACGGACAGTTAACAAAAAATCATTTGTTAAAAGAAGCAAGACGCGACATTGCCAAAGTGAAAACATTAATCAAGCAGAATTTGATTGCAACAAAAGAAGCAGGTAACAAGTGATGACTACAGATAATAAAGTATTACGCGTTAAGCAAGGAATCGTTGTCAGTGACAAAATGGACAAAACTGTTACTGTTTTAATTGAGCGTAAAGAAAAGCATCCAATATATGGAAAGTTCATCAAGCGTTCTAGCAAGATTCATGCTCATGACGAAGGGAATGATTATAAAGTTGGTGATAATGTAAGAATTACAGAAACACGCCCGTACTCAAAAACTAAATCATGGAAAGTGGTTGGTTTAGTTACTGATGCGCAATAACAAGGCCCATTGATTAAAGAGGTATAACCATGATTCAAATGCAAACAAGATTGGCCGTAGCAGATAACAGCGGCGCAAAAGAAGTAATGTGTATAAAGGTTCTGGGCGGCTCAAAAAGAAGATATGCTGGTATTGGCGATATTATCAAAGTGAGTGTGAAACAGGCAATTCCTCGCGGAAAAGTAAAAAAAGGCGAGGTTTATAACGCAGTTGTAGTAAGAACCAGAAAGGGCGTAAGAAGAAATGACGGGTCATTGATTCGCTTTGACGGCAATGCAGTAGTTATGCTTAATGCAAAACTAGATCCTATAGGAACTCGTATTTTCGGACCTGTAACAAGAGAATTACGTTCAGAAAAATTTATGAAAATAATTTCATTGGCTCCTGAAGTATTATAAAGGTATCAAAATGAAAAGAATTAAGAAAGGTGATGAAGTCATAGTAATTGCGGGTCGCAGTAAAGGCACTCGTGGTACTGTTTTAGAAGTATTGAAAGGTGACAAGTTGTTAGTTGATAATGTAAACATGGTAAAAAAACATGTTAAGGCAGATCCTAGCAACCCTGAAAAGCCAAGCGGAATTATTTCAAAAGAAGCTCCGATACATTTGTCCAACGTAATGTTGTTTAATGCAGCAACAGGAAAAGCTGACAAAGTGAGTTTCAAATATCTTGAAAACGGCAAAAAAATCAGAGTGTTTCGTTCAAGTGGCGAAGCAGTTGACGCATAAGTAGAGCAAAGATATGACTAGATTAGAAACATTTTATAAAGAAACAGTTGTTCCTCAGATGATGGAAAAGTTCAGCTACAAAAACATTATGGAAGTACCGAAATTAGTTAAAATCGGTTTAAACATGGGTGTAGGTGAAGCTGTTGGTAACAAGAAAATCCTAAATCATGCTTCAGAAGATATGGAGAAGATTTCTGGACAGAAACCGCTAATTACATACGCTAAAAAGTCTGTAGCCGGTTTTAAAATCAGAGATGGATGGCCGATCGGTTGTAAAGTCACTTTGCGTCGTAACAAAATGTATGAGTTTTTGGATAGATTGGTAAATATCTCAATTCCTAGGGTGAGAGATTTCCGTGGTTTGAGTCCAAAATCCTTTGATGGCAGAGGTAACTATTCAATGGGAGTCAAAGAGCAAATTATTTTCCCTGAGATTGATTACGATAAAATTGATGAAATTCGTGGTATGGATATCACAATCGTTACAACTGCAAAAACAGATGAAGAAGCGAGAGCGTTATTATCAGCTTTCAGTTTTCCTTTCAAAAGTAAATAGTGGTACAGAATTATGGCTAAACAATCAATGATTCAAAGAGATCTGAAAAGAGCTAGAATTGTAAACAAATATGCTAAGAAAAGAGCAGAACTAAAAGCGATTATTGCTGACGGTTCGACTTCTTATGAAGATATGATGGAAGCTCAGGTAAAATTACAAAAATTACCTAGGAATGCATCGCCTTCAAGAGTTAGAAACAGATGTCAGATTTCCGGAAGACCAAGAGGTTTTTACCGTAAATTTGGTCTGAGTAAGACACAATTGAGAGAAGCTGCTATGCGTGGTGATATTCCTGGTTTAACAAAAGCCAGCTGGTAAGTGTAGCAAATAAAAAAGTATAGAATACAGGAATAAAATTATGAGTATGACAGATCCAATTGCAGATATGCTGACACGCATAAGAAATGCACAATTAGTATCCAAAGCGTCGGTTACTTTTCCTGCTTCAAAAATGAAGAAAGGACTTTGTTCTGTTTTGCAAAAAGAAGGCTATATCAAATCTTTTGAAGTGATTGAAGCAGCAAACAGCGATACCGGCCATCAACAAATTAAAGTTAATTTGAAGTATTATCAAGGTAAACCCGTTATTGAATATATCAAGAGAGCTAGTAAACCAGGCTTGAGATTATACAAAGGAAAAGATGAACTTCCTAAGGTTGATGCAGGTTTTGGTATTGCTATTATTTCAACATCCAAAGGATTGTTGACAGATTATGAAGCCAGACAAGCTGAAGTTGGCGGCGAAGTTATCTGCATCGTTAAGTAAGGAGAAATATAATGTCAAGAATAGCAAAAAAACCAGTAGAACTCGTTTCAGGTGTTTCTGTTGATATTAAAGATCAAACTATAACCGTTAAAGGTCCTAAGGGGTCTGCATCAATGGAAGTTCATAGTGATGTTGATGTTAAAGAAGAAAATGGTGCATTAGTTTTTTCTCCAAAAAATGATACGGCAATGCCGTTGACAGGAACAATGAGAGCATTGGTTAACAACATGGTTGTTGGGTTGACTGATGGTTATAGCAGAAAATTAGAACTTGTTGGTGTTGGTTACAGAGCCTCTATGCAAGGTAATGATTTGAAATTGGCTTTAGGTTTTTCACATGATGTGGTTTACAAAGCACCTGAAGGAATTAGTTTTGAAGTTTCAAAAAATCAGACTGAAATCGTCGTTACCGGAACTGATAAGCAAGTTTTAGGACAAGTTTGTGCTGAAATCAGAGCATACAGACCACCAGAGCCTTATAAAGGTAAAGGTGTCAGATATTCTGATGAAAGGGTTTTCAGAAAAGAAGCTAAGAAAGCTTAATTAATTAAAGTTTGAGTTAAAGTTATGAGTAGTACTAAAAAACAAGCAAGAGTAAGAAGAGCAAAAAGTACGCGTGCAAAAATCCGTTCTTTGGAAATGCCTTCATTATCAATTCACAGAACTGATAAAAACTTATACGCTCAAATTATTTCTGGTGACGGAACAAAAACTTTAGCAAGTGCATCTTCACTTGAAAAAGGTTTGGTAGAAGGTAAATCAGGAAAAAATATCGAAGCTGCAAAAATTATCGGTAAAGCGATTGCAGAACGTGCATTAAAAGCAGGTGTAGAAAAAGTTGCTTTTGATCGTTCAGGCTTTCTATATCATGGAAAAGTCAAAGCATTGGCTGAAGCAGCAAGAGAAGCAGGGTTAGGATTATAATTCTGACGCGATTTGAGTCAAAAGTTAAAGTAATTTAAAGATAAGGTAAAAATAAATGGCGAGCGTAGAAATCAATAAAGAAGATAACGACGGCTTGTTAGAGCGTTTGGTAGCTGTAAACAGGGTATCAAAAGTTGTAAAAGGTGGTCGTCAATTCAGTTTCACAGCCTTAACGGTTGTTGGTGATGGAAATGGAAAGATTGGATTCGGATATGGAAAAGCGGGTGAAGTTCCTATTGCTATTCAAAAAGCAATGGATAAAGCACGCAAAAACATTATTCAGGTTGATCTGAAAGATGGAACTCTTTGGCATCCAATCAAAGCAAAACATGCGGGTTCGAAAATCTATATGCAACCAGCGTCTGAAGGTACCGGAGTTATTGCAGGTGGTGCGATGCGTGCGGTATTTGATGTTGTCGGTGTTCAAAACGTATTGGCAAAATCTCAAGGATCTAACAATCCAATTAATCTGGTTAGAGCAACTGTAAATGGTTTGAAAGCGATGACCTCGCCTGAAACTATTGCTTCAAAACGTGGTAAAACTGTAGAAGAGGTAATGTTGAATCATGGCTAAGCAAAAAACTATTAAAGTTACTCAAACTAAGAGTACAATCGGGGCTTTGTCCAATCATAAAGCATGTTTAAAAGGTTTAGGACTTCGTAAAATCAGACATACTGTTGAAGTTTTAGATACTCCTGAAAACAGAGGCATGATTAACAAAGCTATTCACTTATTAAAAGTAGAAGAAGTTAAATAACTGAATAAGGGTGGATAGAGAAATGCGTTTAAATACAATTAAGCCCGCCGCTGGTAGTAAAAAAGTGGCAAAAAGAGTCGGCCGTGGAATTGGTTCAGGACTTGGTAAAACTTGTGGTAGAGGTCATAAAGGTCAAAAGTCACGCTCCGGTGGTTTCCATAAAGTAGGATTTGAAGGCGGTCAAATGCCATTGCAAAAAAGACTACCTAAAATTGGTTTCAGCTCTAGAATTGCTAAGAAAACCGGTGAAATCTGTTTGTATCACTTAGAAACACTCAATGTGGATACTGTTGATTTAGCACTTTTGAAAGAAAAAGGATTAGTTAAGTCATTCGTTCAAAAAGTTAAGGTTGTTAATACCGGTACTCTTTCTAAAGCAGTAAAAGTTGTTGGTTTAGTACCAACAAAAGGTGCTAAAGAAAGTATCGAAAAAGCAGGTGGTTCAGTCGAGTAATAGAAGTTATGTCAGCATCACAAGAACAAATCCAAAAAATGTTGGGGAATAAAAATAATCTCCAAGAACTCAAATCAAGAATTTGGTTTGTGGTTATTGCATTGATAGTATTCCGCCTTGGTTCTTATATTCCTGTTCCGGGTGTGAATCCAAAAGTGTTATCACAGTTGTTGGAGACACAAGGCGGTGGCTTGCTTGATATGTTTAATATGTTCTCCGGTGGAGCATTGGGACGTTTCTCATTGTTCGCTTTGGGTGTGATGCCTTATATTACAACTTCTATTATTATCCAAATTCTGGGACACACTGTACCTAAACTCAAAGAATTAAAGAAAGAAGGAGAATCTGGACGTAAGAAAATTAATCAATATACACGTTATTTTACTGTGATATTGGCTGCATTCCAAGGATATGCGATTTCTTTCTCATTACAACAAATGGGTTCTAGCAATGGTGTTGCTGTTGTCCCAAATCCAGGTTTTGGATTTTTATTTCCTGCAACTGTAGCTCTAACTGGAGGAACTATGTTCCTGATGTGGCTGGGTGAACAAATTAGTGAAAGAGGTATCGGGAATGGTATCTCATTGATTATTTTTGCAGGTATTGTTGTCGGTCTTCCTGCGGCTATAGGATCTACATTTTCTATGGTTTCTGAAGGAAATTTAAATGCCTTGGTTGCGTTATTGTTGCTTGTTATCGCACTAGGAATTACTTACTTTGTTGTGTTCGTTGAAAGAGCACAAAGAAGAATTACTATACAGTACGCTCGCAGAGGCGGACGTACAGGAACATTGGCACAAAGTTCATATTTGCCTTTAAAAGTGAATATGTCTGGAGTAATTCCTGTTATCTTTGCATCCAGTTTGGTATTGTTCCCTGGTACATTGGCACAGTTTTTAGGTCAAAAAGACGGTTGGGGTTGGTTACTAGATGTTTCAGCTTGGTTGTCACCTGGTAATGTGTTATACATGATTATGTTTGGTGGATTAATTGTCTGGTTTGCATTTTTCTATACAGCTCTGACTTTTGATCCGAATGAAATATCAGATAATTTAAAACGTTCAGGGGCAGTTGTTCCTGGTATCAGACCAGGAAGACATACAGCTGATTATATTGATAGTGTTACAACTAAAGTTACTTTCTGGGGAGCACTCTATTTATTGGGAGTGAGTTTAATGCCTCAGTTTATATTGAATATTTGGCAGGTTCCATTTGCCTTAGGTGGAACATCATTATTGATTGTTGTAGTTGTTGCGATGGATTTTATGGCACAGTTACAAACACACTTAATGTCTGGTCAATACGATAGTTTATTAAAGAAATCAAATTTAAAAAATTACGGTAAATCTGGAGTTCAAAGGCGCTAATTCTGGTTAATGGATTAGTTACTTAGCTCCAGTAAACAACTCTAAACAACGTGCGTAATGCGTTAATTAAGATTTAGAGAAAATTATATTCTCAATTGTTATAGTATTTTATCAGTGGCTTTTGAGAATAATTGAATAAAATGTGATAAAAGACACAGGCTTTGTTGCCTGTTTGTCTTTTGTTGCGTATAATGCACGGCTTTTTGAGCCAGAGTGGCACTTTAGCTAGAAGTTGTATGTAGAAAAAATCAACTGGCTAAAAAGTTTAAATTAAAGTTATTAGGAGAGTTAAATGGCGCGTATAGCAGGTGTCAATATACCGGTTTATAAACATGCCTGGATTGGTCTGACGAGCATTTACGGCATCGGTAGAACCAGAGCATATCAAATCTGTGAAAATGCAGGTATAAATCCAACGACCAAGGTCAAAGACTTGGATGAGGACTCACTGGAAAAAGTTCGTGGTGAAGTTGCAAAATTTACTGTGGAAGGTGACTTGCGCAGGGAAGTTGCAATGGATATTAAACGTTTGATGGATCTTGGCTGTTATCGTGGTTTAAGACACAGAAGAGGTTTGCCTTGCAGAGGTCAAAAAACCAAAAACAATGCACGCACAAGAAAAGGTCCGAAAAGACCTATCAAGAAATAAATAGATTACGAGAAAAGTTATGGCTAGACCTCAAAAAACCAAGAAGAAAATTAAAAGAACCGTTGTGGATGGAATTGCACACGTTCATGCTTCATTTAACAATACAATTATAACTCTTACAGATAGACAAGGTAATGCTCTTTCATGGGCAACTGCCGGTGGTGCTGGATTCAGAGGTTCAAGAAAAAGTACTCCATTTGCTGCACAGATTGCTGCAACAAATGCGGGAAAAGAAGCTCAAGAATATGGCTTGAAAAATTTGGAAGTTCGCATTAAAGGTCCTGGTCCGGGACGTGAATCTTCAGTACGAGCATTGCATGGTTTGGGTTACAGAATTACAAACATCCTTGATGTGACTCCAATTCCACATAATGGTTGTCGTCCATCGAAAAAACGCAGAGTGTAAGGAGAATAAATAATGGCAAGATATATTGGTCCAACTTGTAAACTAGCAAGACGTGAAGGAACAGATTTGATGCTTAAATCTCCTGCGCGTGCAGTAGAAACTAAATGTAAATTGGAACAACTACCGGGTCAACATGGTGCAACTATGCGTCGTGGAAAACCAACGGATTACGCAGCACAGCTACGTGAAAAGCAAAAAGTACGTCGTATTTACGGTGTTTTGGAAAAACAATTCAGAAACTACTATAAAAAAGCGGCTCGACAAAAAGGGGCAACTGGTGAAAACCTATTAAAACTTCTAGAGTCTAGACTGGATAACGTCGTTTATAGAATGGGATTTGGTGTAACTAGAAGTGAAGCCAGACAATTAGTTTCACATAAAGCAATTGAAGTGAATGGTAAAGCGTGTAATATTCCTTCTTACCATGTACAAGAAGGTGATGTGATTTCTATTCGCGAAAAAGCGAAAAAACAACTTAGAATTCAAGATGCGCTAAATATTTGGCAAGAAATGAATCTTTTTGCAGACTGGGTATCAGTAGATGCAAAAGCGATGTCAGGAACTTTTAAATCTGTTCCTGCAAGAGATGAGTTGCCAGCTGAGATTAATGAAAATCTCATCGTGGAATTGTATTCTAAATAATTAACTGAAGAGGTATATCTTATGTCAGATGTCTTGACTAAGTTATTGCGACCTAAAGTTGTTGCAGTAAAAGAAGAATCCGGCAATCGTGCCGAGATTGTGATTGAACCGCTTGAAAGAGGTTTTGGTCATACACTGGGAAATGCTTTCAGAAGAATTTTGCTTTCTTCAGTTCCGGGTTACGCAATCACTGAAGTAAAAATTGACGGTGTTGCACATGAGTTTTCAACAATTGAAAATGTTAAAGAAGACGTTGTTGAAATTTTATTGAACTTGAAAAGTGTAGCCTTCAGAGTAACAGGTGTCAGCTTAACTGATTTTGAAGTGTCATTGTCTAAATCGGGAGCTGGAGTAGTCACTGCCGGTGATATTCAAGTTGCTGAAGGTGTTGAAATTGCAAACCCAAACCATGTTATTTGTAACTTGGCCGGTAAAGCATCTATCAACATGACGATGAGAGTTAAGCAAGGAATTGGCTACGAGCCTGCGATTCAATCAGCTAAAAGTGAAGATACACGCTCAATTGGTTCATTGATGTTAGATGCCAGTTTCTGTCCAATCAAACGTGTTTCTTATGATGTTGAAAATGCTCGTGTTGAACAAAGAACAAATCTTGATAAATTGGTTTTGAATATCAATACCAATGGCTCAATTACTGCAGAAGAAGCAGTGCAAACAGCTGCAAGAATTTTAATTGAACAAATGGCAGTATTCGTAGACTTTGAAATGACTTCTCCGGTTGAAGAAGAGTCAGAAGAAGAAAAACTGAATCCGATTTTGTTGAAACCAATTGATGAATTGGAATTAACTGTCAGATCTGCAAATTGTTTGAAAGCAGAAAACATTCAGTATATTGGTGATCTTATTCAAAGAACTGAAGTTGACTTGTTGAAAACTCCAAATTTGGGTAAGAAATCATTAAACGAAATTAAAGCAGTGCTTGCAGAGATGGGATTGAATTTTGGTGTCAGATTAGAAAACTGGCCTCCGGCTTCAATCAGAACTGTTGAGCGTTTGCTGGGATAACGAAATAATTAGGAAGTGGTGAAATAAAATGCGTCATAGAAAATCAGGTCGTCAGTTAAATAGAAACAGTAGCCATCGCAAAGCGATGTTCAAAAATATGGCTGCTTCTTTATTTGAACATGAATTAATAAAAACAACATTGCCTAAAGCTAAAGAATTACGTCGTGTAGCTGAGCCATTGATTACTATTTCAAAAAATGATAGTGTGGCAAATAGAAGATTGGCTTTTTCACGTCTAGGTCGTAAAGATGTTGTGAAAAAACTATTTGAAGAGCTGGGAAGCAGATATGAAAAACGTCCCGGTGGTTATTTAAGAATTTTGAAGTGTGGTTATCGTAGCGGTGATAACGCGCCTATGGCTTATGTCGAACTTGTTGATCGCCCAAGGCCAAATCAGGTTTCTGATTCAGACAGCTAAAATTGCTTAAATTAGTTTAGAAACCCGGTCAAAAGCCGGGTTTTTTTTCAACAGAGAAAATGAAATGAATATTAAATCCTCACGATTTCTGAGTTTCCTGGCTTTCTTTACAACCGTACTGATGCTTTCCTATGCATACTACGAACAGTATGTTAACGGGCTTAATCCATGTCCGTTATGTTTAGTGCAAAGATTTATTATTTTGATAATTGGTGTTCTATTTTTAATCACCTTTATCTTTAATCCCCAAAAAATAATGAAAACTATCAGTGGAATTATCATTGCACTTATCAGTTTAACCGGAGCTTTTGTTTCAGCATGGCATGTTAGAATGCAGCATTTACCGCCGGATGAAATTCCGGATTGTGGTCCCGGTTTGGAATACATGGTTCAAAATTTTCCAATAGGTACGATTTTCAAAAATTTATTCACTGGCTCCGGGCAATGTGCTGAAATTGATTGGCAGTTTCTAGGCTTATCAATGCCTGCATGGACTTTTGTTTGTTTTATTGGATTTCTAATTTACACAATCATTTGGATGAGGATTAAAAATGACTGAATTAAACTGGGCACCTGAAAGCTGGAAGAATAAACAAATTCTACAACAAGCGAATTACACTGACTCTGAAAAACTAAATTCAGCTATCGAAAAACTTAGTGATTTACCGCCATTAGTCACCTCATGGGAAATCTTTAACCTAAAAAAGAAACTGGCAGAAGTTCAGGATGGTGAAAGGTTTTTAATTCAAGGTGGTGACTGTGCAGAAAGTTTTGAAGATTGTAGCTCGCCTATTATTTCTAATCGCCTAAAAGTTTTATTGCAAATGAGTTTGGTTTTAATTCATGGATTGAAGAAGCCGGTTGTAAGAATTGGACGTTTTGCAGGTCAATATGCTAAACCTCGTTCCAGTGATTTGGAATCCAAAGATGGAATTGAACTACCCTCGTATCGTGGCGATTTGGTCAACAAAATCAATTTTGATGAAGCATCAAGAGTCCCGGATCCTGAAAGAATGATTCAAGGACATGCATCATCAGCGATGACATTGAATTTTGTCAGAGCTTTGATTGATGGTGGTTTTGCTGATATTCGTCATCCTGAATATTGGAATTTAGCCTGGATTGAACATTCAGGACAATCCACTGAATATCAGGATATGATGAAAAAAATTAGCGAGTCTATAAACTTTGCTGAAACACTTGCTGGGCGTCGTTTAGGGAATCTGTCACGAGTGGATTTCTTTACTTCGCATGAGGCTTTGCACTTGCATTATGAGCAGGCACTCACACGAAAAGTACCGAGGCAGAATGGCTGGTTCAATTTAAGTACTCATTTTCCTTGGATTGGATTAAGAACCAATCAGTTGGAGAGCGCTCACGTTGAGTTATTGAGAGGAATACAAAATCCAATTGGAGTTAAAGTTGGAAAAGAAACCTCAAAAGAGCATTTGATTGGTCTTTGCAAAACATTAAATCCGAACAATGAAAAAGGAAAGCTAACGCTTATTCATCGTTTTGGTTCTGACAATATTGATAAGCATTTGCCAAATATGATTCAAACCTTGAAAGATGAAGGAATTGGAGTTATCTGGTGCTGTGATCCAATGCACGGAAATACCGAAAGCACATCCAATGGTTTTAAAACTAGAAAATTTGAAAAAATCAAAAAAGAAGTTGAATTGGCTATGGAGATTCACAAATCTGAGAATTCAATTCTTGGTGGTGTGCATTTGGAACTCACCGGTGAAAATGTCACTGAATGTTTGGGTGGAGCCAGAGAGTTAAACGAAAAAGACTTGGAAAGAGCTTATAAAACTCAAGTAGATCCAAGATTGAACTATGAACAATCCTTGGAAATGGCAATGGCAATTGTCAGTAAGTCCAATAATCAATAAGACAGCGATTTAATCGAGAAAATATTAGGGGAATAACATGGGGAATATATCTGTTCATTCTGAAATAGGCAGGTTGAATACGGTAATCATTCATCAGCCGGGTGTTGAGATGGAAAATATGACACCGGCAACAGCACAAGAAGTTTTATATGATGACATTCTGAATCTGGATTTAGCATTGGAAGAGCATCGTCAGTTGACCGGAGTTCTTCGTCGTGTTGCCAAAGTTCATGAGTTTGCAGATTTGTTATGTGATATCCTCAAAGACGATAAAATCAAACTTCAGGTTGTCAAAGATGTTTGTAATTTGTATGGTTACCCTGAGTTAGTCGACGATTTGATGCAATTGGAAGCATGTCATTTGTCGCAACAGTTTTTCACCGGAACCATGCTTGAAAAAAACACTCTTGAGCGTT
>JAGRJP010000019.1 GCA_020442665.1 Lysobacterales bacterium | reverse complement strand
AAGTTCGTAAAGTCGAAATCTGTCGCAGAAGTTTTGATATATTGGTCAAACAGGTTGGTTTTGCACCCGAAGACATTATTTTTGATCCAAATATTTTTGCTATTGGCACCGGAATTGCCGAGCATAACAATTATGGAATTGACTTTATAGAAGCCACTCGAATTATTAAAAAAGAGATGCCTTTGTGCCATGTTTCTGGTGGTGTTTCTAACATTTCATTTGCGTTTCGTGGTAATAATCCTTTGCGTGAAGCGATACATTCGGTTTTTCTTTATCATGCTATTCAAGCCGGTATGGATATGGGAATTGTCAATCCCGGAATGTTAACGGTTTATGATGAAATCGAAGAGGAAGTCAAAGTCCGCATCGAAGATTTATTATTCAACAGAAGAGAAGATGCGACCGAGCGTCTCATGGAAATAGCAGATAAAATTCAGGGAAAACAACAAAAGCAAGAAGATAATACCTGGCGGGAACTCGATGTTGAAAAAAGATTATCTCATGCTTTGGTTCATGGAATTACTGAATTTATCGAATCTGACTCACAATCAGCATTTGAAAAACTACAAAACCCGCTGGATGTTATTGAAGGTCCGTTAATGGATGGCATGAACACTGTCGGCGATTTATTCGGAAGCGGTAAAATGTTTCTGCCACAAGTGGTTAAATCCGCTCGGGTGATGAAACAAGCGGTGGCATGGTTGTTGCCTTATATCGAAGCTCAAAAGGGCACACAAAAAAATAACGGCACCATCATTATGGCGACTGTAAAGGGCGATGTGCACGACATAGGAAAAAATATTGTTGGTGTTGTTTTAGGGTGTAACAATTATCAAATCATTGATTTAGGCGTAATGGTTCCGGCAAATAAGATTATTGATGCTGCCGTCGAGCATAATGCGGATATCATTGGATTAAGCGGATTGATTACACCATCTTTGGATGAAATGTGCAATGTCGCTGAAGAGATGGAAAAACGGGGATTAAAAATTCCGCTTTTGATTGGAGGAGCAACCACATCCCGAACTCACACGGCATTGAAAATCGAACCTAAATATTCTGCTGATACCATTTGGGTTAAAGATGCATCTCGTGCAGTTGGAGTTGCGCAAAAACTGACAGGTTCAGATAAAAACCGTATTGAGTTTTCTACAGAAACAAAACAACAATACGTAGAAATCAGAGAAAGAAGGAAGAATCAATCAAGTCGAAGACAACTGCTGAGTTTAAATCAAGCCAGAGATAATAAGCTCAATATCAACTGGCAGGAACAACCTCCTGTTCAGTCTGAATTTATCGGTATTAAAAAACTCACAGATTATTCTTTGATGGAAATTTCAAAATACATTGATTGGACTCCGTTTTTCCAAACCTGGGATATTCATGGTAAATTTCCGGCAGTTTTGGAAGATGAAATCGTTGGAAAAACCGCGACTGAATTGTTTCATGATGCTCAAAGAATGTTGCAAAAAATAATTGCTGAGAAATGGCTAACAGCAAATGCGGTATTTGGAATTTTTCCCGCAAACAGCGAAGAAGACGACGTTTTAATAAATTTTGAGAATAATAATCATCGCTTAATCAATTTACGTCAACAAAAACAAAAAGGCGGAAAAAACCTGTGTTTAAGTGATTTTATTGCCCCTCAAGAAAGTGGTTTTCAAGATTATTTGGGAATGTTTGCGGTTACAACCGGTATCGGAATTGAAAGGAAAATTAAGGAGTTTGAAAAATTTCACGATGACTATTCATCAATTATGCTGAAAGCACTTGCAGACCGGTTAGCAGAAGCCTTTGCAGAGCATTTGCATCAACTGGTTCGTACTGATTATTGGAAGTACACGACCGAAAATGAAATTTCAAATGAACAATTAATCAATGAAGACTATCAGGGAATCAGACCAGCTCCCGGTTATCCCGCTTGTCCTGATCACACGCAAAAAGAGTTGATTTTTGAGCTTCTTGAAGTGGAGAAAAACACAGGAATTCAATTAACTGAAGGATACACCATGTATCCGGCAGCATCAGTCAGTGGTTTTTATTATGCTCATCCACAATCCCAATACTTCGTTTTGGGTAACATTGATGAAGAGCAATTAAATGACTATGTCACCAGAAAAAATATTGACTTGGAGAAAGCCAAAAAAATTCTAGAGCCTAATTTGGAGAGCTGAAATAAAAAATCATAAAGAACTTTCTATTTCTTTAGCTAATATTTCCTTTGTTCCATATGGAATCATGGAAAATATTTCAGAGACTTTAAAATCAAGATTTGGATTGAATTTGAAATCGACACGATATTTATTCCATTTTTTCACTGCTAAATCTGAAAACGAGAGTGGAGTGTTTAAATCTTGTGATAATTTTTTTGCAACATCTTCTTTTTCAAATTCAGTCAATGCCGGTGAAGCAAGAATCCTGAATATACCAAGTCTTCCACCTATAAAAATGGCCTCAAGATTTACATTGTCACTATAATTCGAAGCGCATACATAGACTTGATGGCTTGAAACATTTCCACCATCTTTACAATTTTGATTGTAGATAAAACTGATTTTTGCCATATCTTGCAATCGATAACCAAAAACGGTAAAAGCGTGAATCCCTACGTGCGGATTTGAAACTCCATTGGCAAAGAACCAGTTTTTTATTATTTCTTCGTGGTTTGAAGTTTCATTCTTTGAAAACAAAAGCTTTGATTTTGAATCATCAGAATATATATTAATTTCCTTTATAACAGTCTGAAATGATTTATTGTGTTGGTAATTTGATATTGTGAGAATTATTTCTACAAAATACTTCAATTCTTTTGATTTTATCATGTCCGATAAAAGCGAGTTATTAATATCAATTATGTTGAGTGAATGATAATTTGCAATTAACAAAAAAAAGTAGTCCGGAAAAAATGGATGAGGGTTATGAGATCTAAAAATAGCATGGATTGGATTATCAAAAATACCATCAACTGATATTCTATCATGTGATTTATTCGTTTTTAGTCTAACCGTATCAGAAATTTTAAATTTTTGAATATTACTAAATTCAAGCAATTTTTTATCTATTTCAGATTTTGTTTTTTCTAAAAGTATTTCCTTTTTCTCTTCAGAATCAATGATATATCTTGAATTAATTAGAAAATTAATATGTTTTTCAATCATTTCTGGATTGTTCTTTAATGCCAGATAGATCAGATTATCGCTATTTAATTCTATTATTGAATCTTCTGAATAGACACGAAAGCTATATAAAGCCGTAATAATAATGAATATAAATTTCATTGATATTCCGTATAATAAAACAAATTAAATCTTACAAAAATTGAAACCTATCTGCAAATTTATAATAAAAATAAAATTGAAAGATGAGTCATACAAATTGATATTTTTATTTTTTTAAATGAAATACATTAGTAGCCATTATCAAATTGAGTACGGAGATTTTGTGTGCTAATATTTCATAATGAATGATGGTTTAAATAATTTATCTAACGAGTTAATCCGTAGGCTTGAAGAAATTCAAAATTCCCAGGAAAAGAAGTCTTTAATTGAACAATTTAACAAAGATTTTCCTGACAAATCTGAGTGGCTAAATGCTTTTAATCATTATGATGTCAATCAAAATCAAAACTTGAAAAACTTTCCAGAAATCAATGGTTTTCAAATTCAAAAAATTATTGGAATGGGAGCCAATGGCAAAGTTTTTCTGGCTTCTGAAGTTAAAACGGGAAAATTATTCGCTATAAAAATTCCTTTGCAACTTCTTAGCGATGATCAAATGCATCGATTTCATCACGAGTCACGGTTATTGTCATCATTAACTCATGAAAATATTGCACAGGTTTATCAGACCGGGGTGATTGTAAATAGCGAATTACCTTATATTGTGATGGAATATGTTAAAGGAGAAACAATATTTCAATTTTGTAAAAATCAATTTTTAGATTACCAGAAAATAATCAAACTATTTATACAAGTTTTAGATGCCATTCAATATGCACACAATAGAGGCATTATTCACCGTGATATAAAACCTGAAAATATTCTTGTAACAAAAGATCAACAAGTTAAATTATTAGACTTCGGGATTGCAACAGCGACAGAAAATAGCACTCAGCAACTCACACAATTAACAAAAACCGGACAAATTGTTGGAACTTTGGCGTATATGAGTCCGGAACAAGTCAGCGGTCTGGATTCGCTGGATACGCGTGCAGATGTTTATTCGTTGGGAGTTGTGCTTTATCAACTACTTTCGGGTTCATTACCCTATAAAATTGATGCCAATCATATATTTTCTGCAATCAGTAAGATTATCGAAGATTTACCAACTAAAATTACCGCTGTAGATAACTCAGTTGATTCCAATTTAGCAACCATAGTTCACCATGCTATTGAGAAAAAAGCTGATCATCGCTATCAATCAGCCAATGAATTTAAGCGAGATTTGCTCAGTTGGCTTAATGATGAACCAATTTCTGTTAAAAGTAATTATACATTATGGTACACACTCCGTCATCTTGCGAGAAAACATAAAGCACTCTTTGCCGGTACTGCTTTAGCAATTCTTGGTCTTATTTCAGGGCTGGTTTTCGCTATTTCATTTGCAATTAAGGAGCAAGAGGCTCGAAAAATTGCTGAAACTAATGCATTGACTAGCCAAAAAACAGTCGATTTTATTAATGAAATTTTTACTTCAGCTGACCCTGACAATATTTATGGTGAGAAACTAACTGTCATACAATTAATAGATAATGCAGAAAAAAGTTTAGAATTTCAATTACAAGGAGAGACCGAAGTTGAGGCTAATATCAGGACTACCTTAGCTGGTGTTTATACAGGTTTAAATCAAATTGAGCCAGCGCAAAGACAAATAAGTAAGGTTAGAAACTTACTGCCCAAACTTGAAGGTATGACCAACTATCATGATTTTTATTATGCAATAAACTTTATTGAATCAAAAATAAATCTGGCTTTAAATAAGACAAATGAAAATATTGAGCTACTCAAGGAATTAATTAAAAACTCTGAAAATTATCCGGTTGATAAACATAAAGCTCAAGTTGCATTGGGAAATACGTATCTTTTGGCGGGAGATGTGGAAAATGCTCAAAAATTATTAGAAGAAATAATTCATGCTCCGGTGACCGATGATTTTCCTTTAAATCATATATCTCGATTATTTGCTCAAAACAGTTATGCAATGTTATTTGATAAATTGGGAAACTATAAAAAATCAAAAGAAATTTATGAAGAAAATCTAGAAAACCACATTGAAATTTATGGGGAAAATCACTTACAGACTTTAATCGTTAGAAATAATTTAGCGAATGTCGAAGAGCGTTTAGGAAATTCTCAAAGAGCAGAAGAGATGTTTCGAAAAGTCATTGATGGTAAAGTTGCAATTCTAGGTGAATATCATCTAAGTACAATGGTTTCTAAAGCCAATTTATTATCTGTATTAGTGACATCTGAACAATATGAATTGGCAAATGAATTTTCAAAACAATTGCTTGCAGACCTAGAGCTACATATCGGTGAACTACATCCCCGGACATTAGATGTAAAAAATATGCGCGCTTATTTACTGGAAGATATGGGACAATTGAGTGAAGCTGAACAACTTTATCGCTCAACGCTCAAACAGTACAATGATAATGGCATTGTCAAAGGACCAGAGCTCTTTAGTTTGCAAAACAACTTAGCAATGCTCCTTATGAAAGAAGAAAAGTTGGACGAATCCAAACAAATATTTGCAGAATTATTGGAAAATGTTGAAGAATATTTGGGCACGGAACATATTTATTATGCCATATTTATTGGTAACTACGGTGAGTTATTGATGAAGCTGAAAGAATTTAAAGCTGCTAAGCCTCTATTACAAAAAAGCCACAATAAGATAGTTGAGTCTTTTGGTGAGAATCACCAACGAAGCATTAAAGCTAAAAAAAGGCTGGAACAGTTAGCCCAATCAGAATAGAATAGTTATTAAGATGAGACATATAAAGCAATGACTGAACTGCGAATAATTATTTTAATCATAGGCCTTATTATTCTGGCTTTGATTTACTATTTTGGTACCAGGAAAAAAACTAAAATTGACAATGTTGAAGACAGAACTGAAGAGTATAAAGAACCGGATTTAGGATTAAATCTTTCAGTCCAACGTCCCAATGATTTGCCCAGACGGAAATCTGTCCTCACCGATTCACACACTTCTATCGATGGAATGGGCTATGAAAAAATTGTAACGCTGTTTATCCATGCGAAAGACGGTCAGCAATTTGATTGGTATATGATAAATACGGCTGCTGAAAAAGTGGGTCTGGAATTTGGTAAAGATAATATTTTCCATCGTTACAATGGCTTTGGAGATGACAAGCAGTTGATATTTTTAGTTGCAAATATGTTAAAACCAGGAGTGTTTCAGCCAGATTTAAGAACAACGGGTTTAGTATTTATTATGACACTTCCAGCAACCATGCCGGCTTTGGATATGTGGGATACCATGTTCCCTGTTGGTGAAAGGATGGCGGAACTTCTTGGTGGAAAACTGACCGATGAAAATCATCATATATTCTCACGCCAACGCATTGCCTCTATGCGTGAGGAAATGCGCGAGTTTGATCATCAGCATCATTCATGAATAATGAGATAAAAGCAGTTATTGAAAAACTCCGACTGCAACTTAACGAGCACTCATATCGCTACTACGTCCTTGACGAGCCAACAATCAGTGATGCGGAATATGATAAGCTCTATCACGAGCTGTTAAATCTCGAACAAAATTATCCGCAATTCATCAGCAAAGACTCTCCGACACAACGAATTGGAGATAAGCCTTTGGATGGTTTTTCTCAAGTGAAACACGAAATTCCGATGCTTTCCCTTGGCAATGTTTTTACCGATGATGAGCTCATTGATTTTGATAGACGCTTACGGGATTTGGCGGAAATCAATGAAATTGAATACTCTGCTGAACCTAAATTGGATGGTTTGGCAGTCAGTATTGTTTATCAAAACGGAAAATTACATCAGGCGGCGACACGAGGTGATGGAACAGTTGGTGAGGATATAACAGCCAATATTCGCACAATCAAATCCATTCCTTTGACACTTCGTGGAGAGTTAATTCCTGCAAAACTCGAAATTCGTGGTGAAGTGATTATGCCCCGAAGTGGCTTTACCAAATACAATCAAACAGCGGAACTGTTAGGTGAAAAAACTTTCGCCAATCCCCGAAATGCCGCCGCCGGAAGTTTGCGTCAACTCGACCCCAAACAAACAGCCAAACGTCCATTGAAGTTCTATGCTTATTCTCTGGGGGTGGTTTTTGAAAATCTTGAGTTTACAACTCATATTGAAACTCTGAACTGGATTCAATCACTGGGAATACCGGTCAATAATCTTAATCAAACGGTTCAAGGCGCCAATGGATGCCAAAAATTTTATGAAAAAATTGGCAAATTGAGAGATTCTTTAGATTATGATATTGATGGAGTGGTTTACAAAGTCAATGACTTGGCATTACAGCAAAAATTAGGCTTTGTCACCAAATCGCCTCGATGGGCAACGGCACACAAATTTCCGGCACAGGAAGCAGTGACAGTAATTGATAAAATTGACGTTCAAGTTGGCAGAACCGGTAGCATCACTCCTGTTGCCAGATTAAAGCCGGTTGTTGTTGGAGGTGTGACGGTCACTAATGCCACTTTGCATAATGAGGATGAAATTCGGCGTAAAGATGTTCGTCAGGGAGATAGTGTTTTTGTTCGCAGAGCCGGGGATGTCATTCCGGAAGTGGTTAAAGTGATTTTGTCCAAGCGACCAAAAGATTCTGTTGAATTTCAAATGCCGACGCATTGTCCGGTTTGTGAGACCGAATTGCATAAAATCGAGGGCGAAGCGGTTTTACGCTGTCCGGCAGGCTTGTATTGTGATGCTCAACGCAAAGAAGCGGTTAAACATTTTGCTTCCAGAAAAGCAATGGATATTGAGGGTTTGGGTGATAAACTAGTCGAACAAATGGTCGATGAAGGACTGATAAAAACAGCCGCTGATATATTTTACCTTAAACAACAAGATGTAAGTCAATTAGAAAGGATGGGCGAAAAATCAGCTCAAAATCTTTTGCAGTCGATTGAAAAATCCAAACACACCAGTCTGAACAAGTTTATTTATGCTTTGGGAATTCGCGAAGTTGGCGAAGCCACAGCCTTGACATTAGCTCAGAAATTACGAAATATCCAAAACCTCAGCAAAAGCAGTGTTGAGGAACTTAAAGAATTACCCGATATAGGTCCGATTGTTGCCGAACGAATCACGCAATTTTTTTCTGAAGAACATAACTTGCAAGTGATTCAACAATTACTCGATGCCGGAATTTATTGGGATGAAATCGAAGTCCCCGATGAAAATACGCAGACATTAGCAGGTAAAACTGTTGTCTTAACCGGAACATTGACACAATTCACCCGTGCAACCGCAAAAGAAAAACTCCTCAAACTCGGAGCTAAAGTCGCCGGTTCCGTCTCCAAAAACACCGACTATGTCATCGCCGGAGCCAACGCCGGTTCAAAACTCACTAAAGCCGAATCTTTAGGAATTGAAGTCAAAGATGAAGAGTGGTTAATGGAACTCTGAAAAGTCCCCTCTTGAGAGGGGATTTAGGGGTGTGTTTTCATGTTACTTTGTTGCCACCCAACAAAGTAACCAAAAAAGGGTGCCCTGATACATCGACCTGCGGTTTCCTTCGTTACTCATAAAATTTGATGCTCAACAACAACTCACATTGCAAGCAATGTTCAAACATTTGTTTCGCTTTTATCAAATTTTACTCCGTTCCTCAGCGATGTATAAGGGGTTTAAAAAGAACATCGTCACACTGAGCGAAGTGGACGAATTCCACGAAGTCGTAGGTATCTTGTCAAGACTATCATTTAGCTGTATTTAATTCACCTTCCAAGGAACATTTATTCTAAACCTACAAATAATCCAGCGGACTAAATCGGTTTTTCTGGCTCAATTCACGCACCACATGGGTATAAACCATGGTCGTTTCCAGTCTTTTATGCCCCAAAAGCTCTTGAATCGTACGAATATCAATTCCGGCTTGTAATAAATGTGTTGCATAAGAATGGCGAAAAGTATGAGCCGTAATTTTTTTATTGATTCCGGATTTAGTCACAGCTTTTTTCAAATTTCGTGAAAAAGTACTCTCCAACACATGATGGCGCCTGTAAACACCCGAAACAGGGTCTTTGGAAATGCTATTCATCGGGAAAAGATACTGCCACTTAAATTCCTTATTCGCATTGGGATACTTCTTTGCCAGTCCATAAGGCATTTCAACTGTTCCATATCCATCAGCCAAATCCTGCAAATGCTGTTCTTTATTTTTATCAATCAAATTATGATAATCATCAATCAGTTTTTGTGGTAAAGGAACAGTTCTGTCATTCAGTGATTTGCTGTCATAAATAAGTATCCGATTGTAAGCAAAATCAATATTTTGGATTCGTAATTTCAAAGCCTCAGACAACCTCAAACCACAACCGTAAATGGTCTGAACAATGGTTTTATAAATCCCTTGAGGAAACTGACTGACAATATGCTTTACTTCTTTAATATCCAGAACTATAGGAGTCCTGATTCTTTGCTTGGCTCGCAAAGCGGAGATATTTTCATCCTCCATAGAAACTCCTAACACCTGTGTATAGAGAAACAACAAAGCATTAAAAGCCTGATTTTGAGTCGGTGCAGAAACTTTACGAGTCACCGCCAGATGAGATAAAAACTGCTCAATTTCAATTTTACCCATATCCTTTGGATGTCTTTTCCCATGAAATAATATGTATTGTTTTATCCATGAAACATAGGTTTTTTCAGTATTTCTACTGTAATGCTTAAACCTGATTTTGGTACGAACTTGATCCAATAACTTCATAAAATGCACATATTGCCGATATTTACTGATATTATTGCATAAATGCATAAATAACATTGTAATTCCGCTTAAACAAGCACGAAAAATTCGCTTTACTACATAAAACAGCTGTGATAGTATGAAAAACCATGAAAACGAGTGCATTAAAATACGCAAAATATTTAATAT
>JAGRJP010000018.1 GCA_020442665.1 Lysobacterales bacterium | reverse complement strand
CCCGCTTGATTACTTTGGAAGGTTCGGAAGGAGCGGGTAAAACCACGGCTCTCAAAACTCTTTGTCAAAAGTTGGATGAATGGAACGTGGATTATATTGTCACTCGGGAACCGGGTGGTGAAGAAAATGCGGAAAAAATTCGTGATATTTTGCTTCATTCTGAGCATTTGCATCCAAAAACGGAGTTGTTGCTCATGTTTGCATCCCGAAATGAACATATCGAGAATGTGATTAAACCGGCACTTAAACGGGGACAATGGGTAGTTTCTGATCGATATGTTGATGCCAGTTATGCCTATCAAGGTGAGGGTAGGCAACTGGGATTCGAAGTGGTCAAATGGTTTGATGATTTTATCGTCGGAGATATTCAGCCTGATTTGACTTTGTTAATGGATATTGATCCTGAAATTGGGCTTAAAAGAATCAAATCTCGAGGACAAGCCGACCGTATTGAACAGGAAGGCATTGAGTTTTTTCATAGAATTGCCGAAGGATATCGTAAAAAAGCTAAGATTCATCCGCAAAGATATGCCATCATAGATTCTGCAAAGTCAATTCCTGAAGTTAAAACCTTAATCCAGAAAGCTCTTAATAAGCATAAAAGGCATTTGTTATGAATGAACTCCCTTGGCTTGTTGAGCGAATTGAACAATGGCAGAAATTGCTTGCTGGGAATAAAATTCCGCATGCTTTATTAGTGAGTGGTTCAAAAGGAGTTGGCAAGAAAAATTTGGTTTATCAAATGGCAAAAATGGCGTTGTGTGATAATTTGCAGGGAAACCAGGTTTGTGAATCCTGTAAATCTTGTCAGTTATTCAATGCCGGAAATCATACTGATTTGAAGATGATTTCAACCGAAGATGATGTAATCAAAGTTGCACAGATACGTCAGCTGTCTAAAGATTTAATCTTGAGTTCTTCCCGCGGAAATTATCGCTTCGCAATCATTGAAAACGCTGAACGGATGAATTCGGCCTCTACTAATGCTTTGTTGAAAACTTTGGAAGAACCTCCAGCCAATGCAGTTATCATTTTAACCGCTGATGATACAGGTCGTTTGCTACCTACGATTAAAAGTCGTTGTCTGAAAATTAATATTGATTTGCCTCAAAGGTTAATCTCAAAGAAATGGTTGCTGGATAGCACAGATTTCTCAGAGCAACAAATTGAACAAGCTCTAAGTTATACGAATTCGACACCACTCGCGACAAAACAATTTCTTGAACTTAATCATTTGGAAAAGTGTGAACAGATGTTGGATGAGCTTTTAGAGCTTGCTCATGGAACAAAAAACATCCTTGAAGTTACCAAAAACTGGCTTGAAGAAGAGTCATTGCAAATGTTCCCTTATCTTGCAAATCATCTTATGCAGATAATAAAAACTAAAATGTTTGCTGATGTACCAACAAACGATAAATTCACTCAATTCAGTACTCAACAATTATATAGTTTGATTCAAAATTTCTTCCGATTTTTAAAATTGAATAATAAATCTCTTAAGACTGAGTTACTGATTGAAGAGCTACTTATCAGTTGGAAGCAATCGTTTCCAACATAAAGGATAATTTCTGAAAGTATTCAATCCTCACAAGTTGTGCAATAACCACAAAAGTAATATGATATGTGAATTAATGTATTGTTATAAACTAATAAGAGGACATTTTTGATATGGCATTTATGGGTGCCGGGATGGCAAAAAAAGGGATATTATCCTGTGATATAAAAGATGTTGCTGAATTGCATAAATTGTATATGCCGTTTATTGAAAATGGCGGAATTTTTATAAAAACTCAAAACTCTTATAATCTGGGAGATGATGTGTTTTTGTTATTGTCTTTGATGGGAGAAGAAAAAGTTCCGGTAACCGGAAAAGTAGTATGGATTACGCCATTAGGTTCCGGTGGAATGAAACATGCAGGTATCGGAGTTCAGTTTGCAGATAATGCTGATATGGAGCAAATCAGAACGAAGATAGAAACAATGCTCGCCCCTTATAAAGGAGACAACCTTCCAACTGAAACAATGTAAATATGTCACGCTTTCCGCTTTCAGTCTCGCAAAAAATCGAAAACAGTCTTCGCGAGGCGGATGTTTGTCAGTACATTATCAGTGATCGTTCCGAAGAACTCATTGAAACCCTTAGAGTGATGTCTGTTCACTCCGGAATGACGATTTATGTTTGGAAATTTGGGTCGGGGTTAAAAAATATTAAATCCGGTGAAGCTCCACTTCCGGGAACAAAAGGCTTGCTGGAAGCCTTAAAATATGCTCAACGAAATCATTATTTCGCCGTTTATGTTTTTCCTGCTTACACAGAAGAAAACTTTAATGAAATAAAAATGACTCTGCCATCAGCCTTGATGTGGCTGAAAACGGACAAAAACACACGACTATTGTTTTTAGTTGATGAAGATAGCCAATTAAATTTCCTCTTTAAACATGCCGAAGAAGTCGAACTCTCAAGTAAAGGAATGCAAAGATACAAACTGAGAGATTCAAAATGGGTTCCCGCCGATGATTGATATACATTCATTGACTCCTTTGATATGTCTGAGCGACCGCGACTCTGTTGGAATATGTAAAAAAATCTTCTCGCAAGAAGGTCGCTCAAAGTCTCAAACGGCTGATGATCTCAACGAAGTCAAAGATATATTGTCAACAGCAGAGATTAATTTATTGGTCATTGAGTGTTCAGAGGTGTTTGTCAATCATCCTAAAGAATTGCACCGATTGACTCACAAGTTTAAAAATATCAGAGTGATACTGGTAATTAAACAAAATTATCCGGTTCAAAAAGCCTTTTTAAAACAATATCAGCAGATAGCTAATGCAATTATCAATGAACCTTTAGAACAGAAGCAACTGCTTGCTTGTTTGAAGGAGTCAAGTTCACCGGATAAACAGCCGAGTGTTAAACAAGAAGTAATAAGCACTCCAAACCGGCAAGGGGTGAAACCCTTAAAACCCGAGCCTCAATTGCAAAGTAATGAAGTTTGGGAATTATTGTTTACAGATTCCAGTAAACCTCAACTAATTGTAAAAGCTGAAAACCAAAAAATTACTCATGTCAATCAGGCTCTATGCGAGCTTTTACAAAAAGATCAAAGCGCATTAATAGGCAAGCATTGGAGCGAATTGGATGTTGAAGAAAGCCAATCTTCGTATTTGGATTATGTGAAAGAGTTAACTTCAAGCGAAAAAGTAAGTTTTCAAGTTTCCTCGCAAATTCATGGCAAAGTCGAAAATTTAACTGTTGAATACCAAGCCGGAGTTTTCAACTCTGAAATTGTTTATCATGGTTATTTTGATCGCTGTAGCCAGAAACAAGTCTCAGATGAGATTATTGATTTAATTGATCAAATCCAACAGGCTGATGTTTTATCTTCAAAAGCCAATGTTTTATTTGAACAAATCAGAAATTTTTTAGCTGTCGATTTTCTTTTACTTTTCGAGTTTAACAACAATAAACTGTTAAAACCTACTTTTAGTGGTGATACCAAACAAATTGTTGATTTTATTAAAACTCACAATCAGGAAATACTCAAATTAATAAAAAATGGAGATGAAACACTTTATCCATCACTAATTGAAAATGAGGAAATAGATAATCAGTTGCTTGAAAGAATGAAACTAAAAAGTTTTGGTTTTTTCCCGATTATTGACAGCAGCATGCCCTATGGAGCGATTGTCATTGGGAGTAAGCTTAACAAAATTGATTGGATGCCAACTCGCTTTGTGATCAACAATTTAGTGAGCCGATGTCGATATAAATTGTTCCAGAAAAAAATTGTTGAGCAAAAAGAAATGGAAGGCTTTCTTGATAAATTAACGGGGTTACCAAATCGAAATGCGGTTACCAAAAAATTTGCTGAATTAAACAAGCATGGCATTGAAGACGATAAATACATATCGTTGATGATAGTCAATCTGCATAAATTGAATGTTTACAACAAAAGTCTTGGGATTGACTTAACTAACCAATTGCTTCGTAGCTTTTCACTGCTCATTAGTAAAACCGTTCGCTCGGCCGGTGTGGTTTATCGTCTTTCCGGTGATGAGTTTATGGTAATGCTCAACCCTCATGATGAAAAAAGTCGCTCTGAAGCATTAGCGAAAGCCCTTATCAAGTCACTTGGCCAACCAATATTAATGAGTTCAGGTGAAGAAGAGAAAGTCGATGTTAATATCGGAGTTTCTATTTTTCCGGATGAAGGCCAAACAGTATCTAGCATGATGAAGAATGCAGATTTGGCAATGTATGATGCGAAATTATCCGGAAAAAACAATTATGTGATTTATAAATTTTCAGAAACCGGAAAAGCGCTTCAGAAAAAGATTCAGATGGAGGAAAATCTCAAGAAAGCAATTCGAGATAATCACATTAAAGTCTTTTATCAACCTAAAATAGATGCTATCACAGAAGATATAGTGGGTTTTGAAGCATTGGTCCGTTGGCTTGATCCGACATTAGGAATGATAAATCCAGGGCACTTTATTCCTCTGGCTGAGGAAACAGGACTTATTAATGAAATTGGTGAATTCATAATCAAAGCTGTCTGCAAAAAAGTGATTCAATGGCAAAAAGATTTTAATTTAAATTTGAATTGTTCGATAAATGTGTCACCGGTACAACTCAAAGATAAAACATTATCTAAAAAAATCGAGAAAATCATAAATTCAACAGGTGTAATGCCAAATAATATTGATTTTGAAATTACCGAAACTATTGATATTAACTCAGTGCCCAATCTGGTTGAGTCCCTAAACGCTATAGTAAAAATTGGTTGTACTTTATCTATTGATGATTTTGGAACAGGTCATTCCAGTTTGGATTATGTAAAGAAAATTCCGGCCACTTATATCAAAATTGATCAAACTTTTGTTACAAATATCGGTCTTAATCCTGAGGATGAAGCCATTCTGGATGCAACCATCGGTATTGCTAAAAGGTTAAACAGAAAGTTGATTGCTGAAGGTGTTGAGACAGAGGAACAACGAGAGTACTTGTTAGAACGAAGGTGTGAGTACTTTCAAGGCTTTTTATTTTCAAGACCATTGCCGGAGAATGAAATTGACCGAATCTTACAAGAAAAGATTGATTTAATGGGCTAATCACTAACCTTTCCAAAAAATAATTATAAATTTAACGAAATATTAAACTTTTTATCAGGAGCACTGTCTTAGCACACAAACATGAACGAAAAACAGGAACAAGTTGAAGATATGTCTGATAAGGCACTGGATTTAGAACTGGTTAAACAAGCTCAAAGAGGCGATATTAAAGCCTTTGAGTTGTTGGTTCAGCGTTATCAGCAGAAAGTTGCAGGCGTTGTCTCCAAACTGATCAAGGATTACCATGAGATTCAAGATGTTACACAGGATGTTTTTATAAAGGTTTATAAAGCACTTCCCAAATTTCGTGGTGATTCGGCTTTTTACACATGGATTTATCGAATTGCTATTAACACTGCAAAGAATCATCTGGTGGCTAAAGGAAGACGTATCCAAAACAGTGATATAGAGCCCACAGAAGCTGAAAATTACTCCGGTGGTTTTGAAAAACAAAACTTCGCAACCCCGGAAGCTGAGTATCAGCGTCAGGAGGTTGAGAAAGTCGTTCATGATTCAATCAATTCACTACCTGATAACTTAAAGAATGCCATAATTTTAAGAGAAGTCGATGGCATGAGTTATGAGGAAATAGCTGAAAAAATGCAATGTCCGATTGGAACCGTCCGATCCAGAATATTCAGGGCACGAGATGCGATTGAAGCAGCACTCAAGCCCGTATTACAAAAAGAACAACAGAGAGCAAATTATGTCAGATAAATCAAAACAACAGATTTCCAATTTAATGGATGGCGAATTAGAAATTAATGCCAGTAAATTTCTGTTAAAACGCATGGCTGCCGATGATTCATTATCGGAAACATGGAATAATTATCATTTGATTAAATCTTGTTTACAAAAAGAAAAGGATGAGCCATTAGTTTTTGATATCGCTTCAGAAGTTGGAAACATATTAAGAAGAGAGCAGCACACTGATAGTCATAATACAGCTCAAGTGAATGAAAGAAGATGGATGAAGTCACTTAAACCTGTTTTGGGAATGGGAATTGCTGCCAGCGTGGCATTTCTATCAGTTATGATGATTCAAAATCGCACATTGGATAATGAAGCCAATGGAGTGGAAGTTAATGGAAGTAATATTATTGTTGTTAATGATAAAAAATCGGAAGGACTGACTGCTCCGGATACAAATATTTCTGCAAATTTGGCAGCTGCCAGTGGTGGACAGATACTGGTTCCTCCTCCGTCTTTAAGTCGTTTTCCATCTGTTTCTGCTACGCGCTCAAACAATGTTTATGCGCATAATTTTTCACAACCGGCAGTGGTTTCATATATTTTCTACGTTGATGAAAATGAGCAAGGGAAAGACAACAACCAACAAACACCAATGACGATCAAGGATATTAGTGAGTGATAAAACTTGCTAAAATTCTCAGTATCGATTCTGAGATTGTCACTTTAAAACTTGAAGAAAAAGCCAAATGTACTGACTGTAAAAACAGTTGCTCAGATGGCTTTTTAAGTTTTCTTTTCAAAAAAGATTCTGATGGAATTCTTAAAGTAGGTAAAAACTCAGAGAAAAATTTACCATTTTCACACCTTTATGACTATGAACAGTTTTTTTCGGAAAACTCTTTCAAAAACAATGACATTATTGGAGTTGAATTACAGGAATTTCAGCTACTTAAATATGCTTTGATACTTTATGGGATGCCCATATTAGCAATCGTATTTTTTCTGATTAGCGGATATATCGTCTTTTCAATTTCTGGATTGAATGGCGATATTGGCGGAGTGATTGGATTTGTTCTGGGACTGTTTTTGACTAGAGTTTTGATTCAATCTGCAAAGTTCAGAGCAACTCCCAGAGTTAAATTTTTTAAATAAATCTAAAATTATTCCCGGTTTAACTTCAAAGTTTTAAACTTTCAACAATATCCAAAGTAGCTTTTGAACGATTTAGTGTATAAAAATGCAATCCGGGAGCGCCTTGATTGAGCAAGTTTTCGCAAAGTCCAGTAATAAAATCGTTTCCAAACTGCTGAATGGATTTTCTATCATCGCCGTAACTTTGTAATTTATACCTTAACCACCTTGGCATTTCTGCTCCACAGAATCCACAAAAACGATTGATATTGCTAAAATTGGTAATTGGCATAATACCGGGGATAATTGGAATATCAATATTCTTTTTAATGCATTCATCAAAAAATGCAAAATAGGAATCGGCATTAAAAAAGAACTGTGTGATTGCTTGTGTGGCACCGGCATCGACTTTCTTCTTGAAGAATTTGAGCTCACTTTCCATGGTTTCTGATTCGGGATGAATTTCAGGATAACAACCGACAGTGATTCTGAATTGATCGTTAAATTCACTTTTGATATATTCTATCAATTCATTGGCGTGACGGAAATAACCTATAGAACCCATACCGGATGGAACATCACCTCTGAGAGCCAGAATGTCATTGATCTTATGGTCGAGATAATTTTGTAGCAGGTTCTTTATGGATTCTGGAGTTCCACCCATACATGATAAGTGGGGAATAACTATTGGATTGGGGTGTTTTTTTAGTTCCAACACGGTCTCAACCGTTGCATCAATTGTCGATCCTCCGGCACCAAATGTGACTGAGAAAAAATCAGGCTCGAGTTTTCGCAACTTCTCCTGAGTGTCTTGCAATATAATTTTTTGCTCGTCAGTTCTCGCAGGAAAGAATTCAAAACTGATTTTTGCTTTTCTCATTGTTAACCTTCTCTTTAATTTCTCGTCATTCCTGCGCAGGCAGGAATCTCGTATACAAATACTATAGATTAAGGAGATTCCCGCTTTCGCGGGAATGACGATTTTTAACTCTTAATATCTATAATGTTCCGGTTTATACGGTCCATCTGTTGTAACACCAATATAAGCAGCCTGTTTTTCAGTGAGTTGTGTCAGTTTCGCACCAACTCTCGCTAAATGAAGTCTGGCCACTTTTTCATCCAATTTTTTAGGAAGAACATAAACTTGGTTCTGGTAATTTTCACCATTTGAGAATAACTCAATTTGAGCTAAAACCTGATTAGTGAATGAATTGGACATTACAAAACTTGGATGTCCGGTTGCACAACCCAGATTGATTAAGCGACCTTTAGCCAATAAGATGATTTTTTTACCATCGTCAAAAATCACATGATCAACCTGAGGTTTGATTTGATCCCATTGACATTTTTCTTCCAAACTGGCAACGTCAATTTCGTTGTCGAAGTGTCCAATATTACAAACAATTGCCTGATCACGCATTTTTTTCATGTGGTCATAAGTAATGATGTTGAAGTTTCCTGTCGCTGTTACAAAAATATCAGCTTGATTACAAACTTCGTCCAATGTCACAACTTTAAATCCTTCCATTGCTGCTTGCAAAGCACAAATCGGGTCGATTTCTGTTATCAAAACAGTTGCTCCCAAACCACGCAATGATTGAGCACAACCTTTACCAACGTCACCGTAACCACAAACGACCGCAACTTTACCGGCAATCATAACATCCGTGGCACGTTTGATACCGTCAACCAAAGACTCACGACATCCGTATAAATTATCAAATTTAGATTTAGTCACAGAGTCATTGACGTTAATTGCAGGGAACGGTAACTCACCGGCTTTTGCAATTTCGTACAAACGATGAACACCGGTAGTTGTTTCTTCAGTCACACCTTGAATATTTGCCAATGCTTTGGTGTACCAACCATTGCTTGTTGGCAAACGCTTTTTGATGGAACTAAATAAACATTTTTCTTCTGCAGATTGAGGATTATCAAGAACCGATGGATCTTTCTCTGCTTTTGCACCTAACATGAGTAGCATTGTCGCATCACCACCATCATCCAAAATCATATTTGGAGTTCCACCATCGTGCCATTGCATAATTCGATGGGTGTATTCCCAATATTCATCTAGGGTTTCTCCTTTGACTGCAAATACAGGAATACCTTGATCAGCAATAGCTGCCGCTGCGTGATCTTGGGTGGAGTATATATTGCAAGATGCCCAACGCACTTCTGCACCTAAAGCAACCAATGTCTCAATCAGAATAGCGGTTTGAACTGTCATGTGTAAAGAACCGGCAATGCGTGCTCCTTTTAACGGTTGTTTATCTTTGTATTCTTCACGAATTGACATGAGTCCGGGCATTTCCGTCTCGGCAATTCTGAACTCTTTATAACCCCATTCTGCCAGGCTAATGTCGGCAACAATATAATCGGGTGTGAAGTCTTCTATTTTCTCTTTGTTAATCTGTTGTGTCATTTTTCTCTCAATTCTTAAGTTATATTTTCGCTGCTTGTCTCAGTATTTCTGCTTTATCTGTTTTTTCCCAAGTGAAATCTTCATCTTCACGCCCCATGTGTCCATAAGCTGCGGTTTTTTGGTAAATTGGACGAATCAAATCCAGTTCAGTGATAATTCCGTATGGAGTTAGATTGAAATTTTCACGGATTAGTTGTTCAATTGTTTCTTCCGGAATTTTATTTGTTCCAAAAGTGGTTACGCTGATGGAAGTTGGTTTAGCAACGCCAATTGCATAAGAAACCTGAACTTCACAACGATCAGCCAGACCGGCTGCAACCACATTTTTTGCGACATAACGACCGGCATAAGCTGCTGATCGATCCACTTTAGAAGGATCTTTTCCTGAGAATGCTCCACCACCATGACGTGCCATACCACCGTAAGTATCAACAATGATTTTTCTTCCTGTCAGTCCACAATCGCCTACAGGTCCGCCAATAACGAACTTTCCGGTAGGATTGATATGGAATAAAGTATCTTTGGTTAACCAGTTTTCAGGTAATACCGGCTTGATGATTTCTTCCATAACCGCTTCGCGCAAGTCTTTCAACGAGATGTCTTCATCATGCTGAGTTGATAAAACAACAGCGTCAATTGAAACCGGCTTGTCATCGACATAGCGGAAAGTCAGCTGACTTTTCGCATCCGGACGTAACCATGATAATTTACCGCTTCTACGAACAAACGATTGTCTTTCAACCAAACGATGAGCATAAGTGATTGGAGCCGGCATTAATACATCGGTTTCATTGGAAGCGTATCCAAACATCAAACCTTGGTCTCCGGCACCTTGTTCCTCAGGGCTTTGTCTGTCAACACCTTGGTTGATGTCACCTGACTGTTTGCCAATTAATGACATTACAGCACATGTGTGACCATCAAATCCGACATTAGAATTATCATATCCAACATCAGTTATCACTTTTCTAACGATGTCATCTAAATCCACCCAAGCTGAAGTTGTGATTTCACCTGCGATGATTGCTGTTCCTGTTTTTACTAATGTTTCACAGGCAACTCTGGCAGATTTATCTTGTGCCAAAATAGCATCCAACACAGCATCTGATATTTGGTCAGCCAGCTTATCCGGATGTCCTTCAGAAACTGATTCTGAGGTGAAAAGATAGTCGGTTGTTCTATTGCTCATAATTAATATATCTCTTTGTGCGAATAAAGAGATATATTCTATCCGTAAGTTTTGGAAATTGGTAATAACTTTAGTTAAATAATCGTGTTTGATAGTGAAAAAACATAAAAAAAGCTAAAATTAATGGCTCTTATTAACTACTACACAATAGAATGAGTTCTTTGAAAGGAAGTGTTTTTTTAATATTGGTTGTTATCAACACATTATTTTGGGTTCCAATTTTATTGATTTTTGCATTAATAAAATTGATTGTACCCATTCACGGCTTTCGCCGAGCTTTATCACGTTTATTGGTATGGATTGCAGAAACATGGGTTGCTTTAAACAATCATTCACATCGAATATTACATGGAAAAAAACTGGAAGTATCAGGGTTGAATGATTTACAAAAAGATGATTGGTATTTGCTGATAAGTAATCACGTTGCTGCTGCAGATATCCCAGTGTTGCAAAGTGTGTTTCATAAAAAAATTCCTTTTTTAAAGTTCTTCTTAAAAAAAGAATTAATCTGGATGCCATTTCTTGGTTTGGCTTGGTGGGCACTTGATTTTCCATTTATGAGACGTTTTACAAAAGAGTATCTGCAAAAAAATCCTCACATGAAAGGAAAGGATTTGGAAATTACCCGTAAAGCATGCGAAAAATTTAAAGATTATCCAATCACCGTAATTAACTATGTTGAAGGAACACGTTTTACTCAAGCAAAGCATGATAAACAACAGTCACAATTTACGCATTTATTAAAACCCAAATCCGGTGGCATAGGGTTTGTGCTCGGATCTATGGGTGACAGAATCAGCTATTTAATTTTAACGAGTATTAAATATTTACCACATCCACCAAGTCCTTGGGAATACATGTGTGGTAAATTTGCAAAAGTACAGGTTTTGGTTGAAAAAATTAAAATTCCTGATAATTTAAAGAATAAGAATTACTTAACAGATTCTGCGTTTAAGCAAGATTTGCAAAACTGGTTGAATGAATTGTGGTTTAAACAAGATAAGAAATTGTCATGAGCGAAGTTTTATTCGATATCATTTTTAAAGGTAAATTTGCTGGTTCGATGGATCAGCAAAAAGCAGAATTACATTTTTCAAAACTTTTTAAATTACCGATTGAGAAATCAAGATTGTTCTTCGACGGGAAGCCGAGAACCTTAAAAAAATCACTGACTATGGAAAAAGCCAGTAACATGAGGGCTGTGCTTAAAAAAGCCGGCTTGCGTGTAACATTAGTCAAACAAGAATCAGAGGAAAGTACATCCTCTGAAAAGAAAGAAGCCTTGACAATGTCTAATGTGGGAGTGATGATTGTCAATAAACCATTTGTTCCTCCAAAACACTTTGATACCTCGAAATTAAAGCTCGATGAAGTCGGTGTGGAAATTGTTGATAAAGTTGAAGTACCTGAACCGGAATATGACTTGCGCGACTTGAGTTTGGATGAAGTGGGTGTTGAAATTGTTCAAAAAAAACATATTCCTCAACCTGATATAGATGTATCCGGTTTAACAGTAGATGTGGTAGGAACTGTTTTTTCGAAGAAGACTATTGTAAGTGAGCCACATTTTGATTTAAGCAAATTATCATTAGATGAGGTTGGAAGTGTGTTGGTTGAGAAAAAACAAATAGCAAAACCGGAAATAAATACGGAAAATATCAGCTTGCAAGATTGAAGTTAATACAACCTTCTTTGAACTTTTGAAAAATTTATCTTAATCCATTATCAGGCAATTTATTGCTATACAAAGGCATTAATTATAAAATCCCGAATAATTTAAATATTTTGAAACTATGAAGAAGCAAATAGGTTTAATCGTGTCAAGTATATTGTTTTCCGGACAATTGTATTCACAGGAAGCTCCTACTGAACAAGGTTTTGATGATATTGAGGATATCCCTGGCTGGATATTTGATAATCGTTCAGAACCATTAGGAGAGACCGGTTGGTTTCAAGGTGTTGAAACTATCGTTTCATCAAATGAAGGTGATACGACTTCTTATATAGCTGCAAATTATCGAAATACTGACATCGATAATGATGGGGTGCCCAACACAATTTGTAATTATCTGATTATGCCGGATTTAGGTAACTTGGAATCTATTTCATTTTATACTCGTAGTGTTAAAGCGAGCAATAATTATAACGTCTATCCAGATCGTTTGTATGTGATATATAGTCCAACTGGTGGTGTCGAAACCGGAAACTGTACCGATGACCTTGGTGATTTTTCTCATGTACTTATGTCGATTAATCCTGATTTAACGACTGAGTTAAAATATCCAGAGGGTTATCCATTATTCGAATGGACTCAATTTGAGGTCGAAGTCAATGGTGCTGGGCGAGTAGCTTTTTTGTATTATGTGGAAGATGCCGGATTTTACGGAACAAACTCTAACTTTATCGGAATTGATACTGTTGAATGGGTCAGAGGTGAAGATGAGCCAACTCCAAATGTTGAAAAAATAAACAAACCAAGCGAGGAAAGAAGAGTTCCTTTACAAGAAAATATTTGGGTTGAGAAGCTGCATTAAACTTCTAAATATTAAAAAATAAATTTAGTCTCAACATTAAAAAAGCCCTTACGTTTTCAAGTAAGGGCTTTTTTGTTTAGTTCGACATATTAAGGTTGTTAGCTATTCAAATCCATTTTCAAAGATAAGATCAAATGGAGAACAGTCTCCAATTGCAGTAGGCAGTACAGCTAATGTAATTCTTGAGTCTGGAACATCTCCACTATTTGCCGCTAAAATAACATCATTAAATCTCAATTCAGATAAGGTTCCAGAACATACAGTGTATGTAATATCAATTGATTGAGTGGCGTTAGGTGCCAATTCAAAACTCGATGGAGAAACTGTAATGACACCACCATCTCTCATTTTAACATCCGCAGTAGACCATGTATAAGTTGATGATGATCTGTTTTTTACTGTTCTAGTCCAACTACAATTACTGGAACAGTTGGTATCTCTTACACTAGGGATATTTAATGTTGCTGGATCTCCACCCAATGATGGATTCGCAGCTAAATAATTAGCAAAGGTTTCATCCATAACCAAAGCTGCTTTTGCTGCTTTGGTCAAATCAATAGTTCCACTTCCAACTTGATCTGGAGTTGCCGGAGCACCAGTACCTGTAGTCACCGCACTATCTGCTGTCATCATCATTGCTGATTTTATTTCTGAAGGACTCCAATCTGGGTGTGCTTTCATGACTAATAATGCTGACCCAGAAACATGTGGGGCTGACATAGAAGTTCCTGAAAGGAACTCAAACTGAGGAGCAGCTGTGCCATCTTTATATGCAGCAAAAATATTTGTCCCGGGACCATTTATATCTGGTTTTGTTACATCAAATGAATTATTTGGACCTTGTAAACTACCAGCATTTAAAATATTGCCTAATGAATCAATCATAGTATATGTAGCGGTTCCTGATATAAAAGCTTCAACGGTTGTAGCAACAACAGAACCAATGAAAGCAACGATGGCATCGCCATCTGCTTGTCCAATCATTACAGCTGGAATATTCGTTGACTCAATTCCACCCATAACGATTGGAATATCCGCTTGATTATTATAGATAATTGCAGCAACGGCTCCTGCTGCCTCTGCATTATCTATTTTTGATGCGAAAGAACAGCTGCCACGAATGATTAAAGCAATTTTGCCATCAAAGGAATTGGCTGGAAATGCACTACAACCCTCTTGGTTCCCTGGAGCAACATTACCTGCATATAATAGACCGGCATCAACATCACCACTAAAATTATTTGCAACTCCCAATAAACCATACATATCAACCAGATGTGAAGGTATCGGAGTCGGCTGAGTAATATCAACTCTGTTTTTCAATGCACGGCTGTGAGAAGAATTCGCTACAGAAAGTAACCATGGTCCTCTGTGGTTTACATTGCCTACTGGATCTGGAACACTAGTACTGGTGTTGCCTGCTGAAGCAGAAACAACGATACCTGCATTCATAGCATCGAGATACAATCTATCTGAATCAGTCCATGGGGATGTACCGCCACTGATTGAATATGAAATAACATCAACACCATCGGCAATTGCCTGATTTATAGCTGCTGTTATGGCAGAACCGGCACAAGTACTAATACACACATCATAAGCAATAATATGAGCATGGGGAGCTACACCCGAGATGCTTGGAGCCGCTAACGGAGTTCCTGTTGTTGTCACAAAACCACCTGGAATAGAACCTGCTGTTATTCTGTTACCTGCTACAGTACTTGCAGTATGTGATCCGTGTCCGTTAGTGTCATCAGGACCATCGGCAAAGTCCCAAACACCAATCAGTTTGTTGTTACAAACATTTGTTGGACTACAGTCTGAACCGGCCACCGTATTACCAGCGCCTAATGGGTTTGCTGCTGCAAAATCATATAGATCTTCTGGAGAGTCAGAAAAAGACGGATGATCCATGTTGATACCAGTATCCAATACACCAACTATCATTCCCTCACCCTGATTGGGAATATTACCTGGAACCGAAGTACCATCCCAAATTGTGTTCGCACCAATGAATGTTGGACCAACGTCAGTGTCCAATTCATAAATTTTTTCTTTCACCACACTAACAACACCACCAATTGATAGAATCAAACTTGCTTCATCAGCAGTCAAATTCATCGCCATTCCATAATTGGCATAGTAATACTCAAACTTTGTATTCACACTTCTTCCTAGAGTCGTTTGGATTTGATCCACAGTATTAGATAGTTCGTCTCTTAGGAATTGAAGATAGGCTTGTGCAGCTTCAGATTTTGTATCAAGCTTTCTAGTACCTGTTGCACTAGGTGATGTTGCATCAAAACTTTCATATCCACCATCATAATGAACCAAACTCTGATGATTGAGTTGAATAATGTATGTGTTTGATGCAGCATTTACAATTTCAGCTTGTTGAGAATGCGCAATTGTTACGAACAAACTAGTAAAAAGTACAGATAATAATTTCATTTAATATTTCCTCTTTTATTGAATTGCAATAATGGCATCCATCTCTATCATTGCGTTTTTTGGTAATCCGGCAACCTCAATTGCCGCACGAGCTGGATAGGGTTCCTCAAAATACTGGGACATTATGTCATTGAGCGTTGCAAAATGCGATAAATCTTGAACGAAAATATTTAATTTTAAGGTATTTTGCAGGCTTGTTCCTGCCGCGATTGCAATTGCTTGTAAGTTTCTGAATACCTGATGAGTTTGCTTGGAAAAATCTTCTTCTCGCATTTCGCCACTTTTAGGATTAATCGGTATTTGTCCTGAAACATACAAAACATTATTATGAGTCACTGCTTGCGAATATGTTCCAATTGCTGCAGGTGCATCTTGTGTTTCGATAATTTTCTTCATGATATCTATCCAATTTCTTTTCTGGAAGCTTTTAGAACCTCCGGAAGTTGCCTTAATTTATATAAAATGTTTTTCAAGTTCATTTTGTTTGCGATACTAAGGTGAAACTCTAAACCTGAGTAATTTCCATCTCTATCAACCTGATCAAACCTTTCTATGTTACCATGATTCTCTGCAACAATACTCGCTAATTTTGCCAATACGCCTAGTTTATTGATGACATCCATTTGAATAGTTGTGCGGAACAAGACTTCTTGCTCCAAATCCCATTTCATGACAATCATGCGTTCCGGATTTTTCTCCATTTCCTCCAAATTGGGACAGTTCTTTCTATGCACGACAATTCCTTTTATTGGACTCATGTACCCGACGATTTCATCATCAGGCAGAGGTTCACAACATTGTGGATAGCTTAAAATAGATCCTTCTTTACCGGTAATTGAAAATGCCTCTTTGGGTAAATACTCTTTAGCTAAGCCTCTTTGTTTATATAATGGGAGCATTTTTTTTGCAGCAATTGAAGGCAATAATTCAGCAAATGCAAAAGACTTTAACAAGTCATCCATGCTGTCTTTTTTATAATATTTGAGAGCTTTTTGAATGGTTTTGTCATCCAATTTATCAAAGGATAGGCCGTAGGTGTCTAATGCTCGATCTAGCATTTTATGTCCTACTTGCACGGCATCTTGGTCGGTTATTTGTTTGAGTTCATGTCGAATCGCTGTTCTTGCCTTGCTTGTAGTAACAATGTTTAACCATTCTGCCTTAGGAGCGTTTGTCTCACTGGTATTAATTTTGACTGTTTGTCCGGTTTGTAATTTTTGTTTTAACGATGCCGGTTTGCTATTTATTTCAGCAGAAACGGCTGTATTTCCAACAGATGTGTGAATGGCATAAGCAAAATCCAATGCTGTAGATTGTAATGGCAGTTGAATGATTTTTCCACGAGGTGTGAAAACATAGATTTCATCCATGATTAAATCTTTTTTCATGTTTTCATAAAACTCCAAGGAACTACCTGTTTCTTTTTGCAAATGAAGCAAATCTCCAAGCCAGTTTCGCGCCAATGTTAAACGTGACGTGCTATCAGAGCTTTTATTCTTATACATCCAATGGGCGGCAACGCCTGATTCACAAACTTTATCCATCTCACTAGTCCTGATTTGGACTTCAATTGCCAAACCGTAAGGGCCGGTCACTAGTGTATGAATGGACTGGTAGCCATTAGTTTTTGGCACTGCAATATAGTCCTTGAAGCTATTCTCTCGAGGAGCATAAAGTCCGTGAATAACTCCTAGTGCGATATAGCACTCTTGAACCGATTTAACGATAACTCGTACGCCAAACACATCATGAATTTGGTCGAATTCCAGATTTTTTTCCTGTTGTTTTTTGTAGATGCTGTAAAGTGTTTTTTGCCGACCTTCGACTTCAGCATTGAGACTGGAATGTAATAAGGACTTGGATATCTTTTTCTGAATTTTTTTGATAGCTTCTTTGCGATTGCCTGATAGTTCTTTAACTTTTAAGGAAAGTTTTTCAGCAATATTTGGTAGCAAAGCCCAGAATGCGAGTTCTTGAATTTCATTTTGTATTTTTTTTAGTCCTAATCTTTCTGCAATCGGGGCAAAGACTTCCAGAGTTTCTCGGGAAATTCTTTTCCGGCTCGATTCACTCATGGCGCTGATCGTGCGCATGTTATGCAATCTGTCCGCGAGTTTGATAATAATAACTCGTAAGTCGTCAGCCATTACAAATAGCATTTTAACAAAACTTTCGGCTTGTGCTTCTTTCAGGTTTCGAAACTTGAGTTTATCAAGTTTGGTGACCGCTTGAACCAGATAAGCGACGGTTTTATTGAATGTTTTTACCAAATCTTCTTCTGTAACTTCAGTATCCTCAATCGTATCATGCAGAATGGCTGCACAAAGCGTATTGATGTCGAAATTGAGCTCAGCAAGAATACTGGCAACAGTTAATGGGTGAGTGATATACGGCTCACCCGATTTCCTGAATTGTTTACGGTGAGCTTCTGCTCCGTAATGGAAGGCTTTTTTTAGAAGTTTCTGTTCGCTTGAAGAAAGATAACCCCGAGTGAGTCCAGCAAGCGAATTATAAGCTGTAACAACAGCCGGGTGATTTAAAATAGTCGTGACATCTGATGCTGTCACGACTTTTTCATTAGATGGTTAAGTGGAACCGATTCTTTCATATATTCTGAATAATTATAGAATTTGCGAATCTTGTTCCTCTGCTGCAGCATTCCATTCTTCAAGCTCTCTGGCTCGTTTTTCTTCAAGCTCCAGTTCTTTGAGTTTTTCTTCAGTCATCAAACCTTCGGCAATTTCACGCAAAGCCAAAACAGTTGGTTTGTCATTTTCTTCATCAACTAATGGCGCTTGACCGTTTGCAATCAAACGTGCGCGTTTAGCAGCCAGTTGCACCAATTCAAAACGATTATCAACATGCTCTAAACAATCTTCAACCGTAACTCTTGCCATTTTTCTATTTCCTGTTTAATAAATGCGACCGCATATTTTAGCAAAAAAAAATAAAAATAATAACTATCTCAATAATTTGAGTGTTTTTTTGTAGTTTTCTATTAATTTATCATTCTGTTTTTCGGTTTTATGAGCATTTATGTATGTGGAAGCAATAGCATTGCTATCAACAAATACGAGAGTATCCAAACATTGCTCGCCGTTTAGATTCGTTAACAACGGGTTGTGTGTGTCAATTTCAATCCAATTGGCTTTGTCACCGACATTAAAACCATTACCGCAGAATTGTCCTGATAGTTTGCTACCACTGACAGCATTATTCCACAAAAAAGTTCCAACATGAGAAGTCTTTGAATTGCTTGAAACCACCCTTTGTCGGAGTTGTAATCTTTGTGAGTATTCCAATATTTGAAGTTCCTGAAAAGGGTTTATGACAATATGACTGTCAGAACCAATAGCAATTTTTCCGTTTTGCCTGAAATACTCAGGTAATGGGAATACACCATCACCCAAGTTGGCTTCTGTCATCGGACACAAACCGGCGATGGCTCCGGATTTTGCGATGAGATTAATTTCGTTGTCGTTTAAATGCGTGGCATGAATTAAACTCCAGTTTGAATTGACCTCAAAATTATGAAAAAGATATTCAACCGGTCTCATGTTTGTGTGCTCTAATAACTGCTCAACTTCAGCAACTTGTTCTGATATGTGAATATGTATCGGATGATTATTTCCTAACTCATCAAGAACTATTTGCATATTTTCGATGGAAACGGCTCGAAGAGAGTGAAAGCAAATTCCTAACTTTTGGCATTCATAAAGTTGTTTTTCTAAGGATTGGTACAACTCAATATAATCACTGTTCGATAGATAGAATCGTTCTTGTGATTTTGTTAATGGTGTACCATCAACATGCGATTGCTGATAGAGAACTGGTAATAGTGTGAGTTCGATACCTGCATCATGAGCCGCTTGAATAATTGCTTGTGACATGCTATTAGTGTCTTCAGGATTGTTTAATTCACGGTGGATGTAATGAAACTCACAAACTGATGAATATCCGCACAACAACATTTCATGGTAAACATATCGAGCAATGTGATAAAGTTGTTCAGAGTTTATTTTGTTAGCATATTCGTACATCAGATTTCGCCATGACCAAAAGCTGTCGTTTTCCGATGTTTTGTATTCAGTCAGACCAGCCATTGTTCTTTGAAATACATGTGAGTGGCAATTGGGCATGGCAGGAATCGCACAATTTATTATTTCATCGTTCTCATTTGGCATAGAATTGACTACTGAACTTGTGATTGTTCCCTTTTCATCCACATCAATTCTGACGTCTTTGCTCCAACCGGATGGGAATAAGGCTTCGTGAAAGAAAAAGCTTTTCATAATAATATTCGAATTAAGCCACTCTTCTAACAGAGATCAGATACTCAATAGTACTGATTCGGCTGAGAATCTGATTGAGATGTTCAAAGTTATGAACTCTAACGGTTAATTCAATATTATTGATGCCATGAGTGGTATCGGGTTTTGCCGATAATGCATCAATATTGGCTTTTAAGTTAGCCAAAACCGAAGATAAATCTTTAATAAATGATTTACGATCGTGAGCAGTTATTTTGATATTAACCGGAAAGCTGATGTTTGTATCTTCTTTCCATGATACCGGAATAATTCTCTCAGGTTCTTCAGAAATCATTCGAGTGTAATTTTCACAATCAGCACGGTGAACACTGACACCTCGGGTGCGAGTGATAAAACCTCCTATGACATCACCCAAAACAGGATTACAACAATTGGCTTTGGTTGCCATAACATTCATTAAACCCTCAATTAAAAAAGGGCTGGAACTATTTTGAGAGGTCTGAACCGGTTTGCTGATTTTGAAATATTCAGTTTCTTTTGGTCTGAGTTGTTCTTCCGCAAGTCGCAACAACTGATTGACTGAAATATCTCCGGTTGCCACTCTGGCATAGAGTGTATCGACTTCGTGGAGATTGTATTTTTTCAGAAACCTAGATAAATCAACCTCTTCCAGTGCGAATTTTTTTAATTCTTTGTCGAGAGTTTCTTTTCCAACAATGACATTTTGGTCGTAGTCATTGGCACGAAACCAGTGTCTCACTTTGGCTTTTGCACGGGCCGATTTTAAATACCCAGCTTGTTCACTGAGCCAATCTCTGCTTGGTTTGGCAATTTTAGATGTCAATATTTCAACTCGGTCGCCGGTTTCCAAAGTGGTTGTCAGAGGAACAATGTTGCCATTGACTTTGGCTCCACGAGTACGATGTCCCACTTCTGTATGAACCTGATAAGCAAAATCCACCACAGTTGAACCTGCTGATAAATCAATGACATCCCCTGAGGGTGTAAAAACATAAATTCGTTCTTCTTCGGTTTCGCTTTCAAATTGAGCCAGCAAATCGTCATTATCCTTATCATCAGAAGATAAGAGTTGTCTCATCCAGTTGACTTTATTGTCAAAACTGACATCTTGTTTGGAACCGTCTTTATATCTCCAGTGTGCTGCAACTCCAAGTTCCGCATGTTCATGCATTTGATAAGTCCGAATCTGGACTTCCATGGTTTTTCCGCCTTTGCCAATGACAACGGTATGCAGAGATTGATAATTATTTCCTTTAGGCATGGCAATGTAGTCGTCAAACTCTTTGGGAATATGTTTCCAAAGTGAATGAACAATTCCAAGCACGGCATAACAATCGGAGAGGTTATCAACCAACACTCTGATAGCTCGGATATCAAATAAGCCATCAAACGTCAGGTTTTTCTTCTGCATTTTTTTGTAAATGCTGAAAATATGTTTGGGTCTTCCGGCTATCTCAGCTTTAACGCCCATTTCATCGAGTTTGGACTCAAGTTGCTTAATCGAGTGACTGATGAACTCTTCTCTATCACTCCGCCTTTCAGATAATAATTTAGCAATTTCTTTGTATTCATCAGGTTTTAAATAACGAAATGCCAAATCTTCAATTTCCCACTTAACCTGCCAGATACCTAAACGATTGGCCAAAGGAGCGTGAAGAGTTTGTGAGAGTTGAGCCAGCCTTTTTTGTTCTGTTTCGGGAAATTGGACAGCTGCTCGAAGAATAACAAGTTGGTCAGCTAATAGAATTAAAACCAAACGAACATCTTTTATCATCGCAAAGAGTAAGCGTCTGAGAGCCTCGCCATTATTTCTCAGTGCCTCAGCATCATTCATCCACTCAAATTGAGTGACTTTGGTGATTTCGTCGAGAATGAAAAGAACTTTATCAGAAAAAGCGGAACGAGTTTCATTGCTTAAATCTTCACCGTTTCTTACCAGATGAAACAATAAGGCAGCTGTGATGACTTCATCATCAGCCTGGAGATTGTTTAAAACCTCAATAAGAAATCTCAGATGGTTTTTTGAAATGTTGCCATTGAGATTTAGATTTGTTGATTTCTCTTTAATTAAATCAAACGCATTATTGAGATTTTCCTGTTTTTTTTCAGGAAATTTCAATTTCAGGTTTTGCCACCAGATTTGTATGTCAATTTGATTCATTGGAAATATAATTTTGAGCTTTATCTGCTCATGGTTTCAATTGAAAGTAGAAGTTGATTAATAAGCCGGGTTCTGTCTATCTTAATGATAGGGTAATCATTCATCTGGATCATACATCGCTGCATGTCTCAAGCAACCTACCCGAAAACTGTGCGGATCACACAAATGTTTTCCTATTTGGTCTTGCTCCCAGTGGGGTTTACCATGCCATGAACCGTTACCGGTCATGCGGTGCGCTCTTACCACACCCTTTCACCCTTACCAGTCTAAACTGGCGGTCTGCTCTCTGTTGCACTGGCCGTAGGCTCACGCCTCCCAGACGTTATCTGGCACTGCATCCTGTGGAGCCCGGACTTTCCTCGATATTGAAATCAATACCGCGATTACCTTAATCAACTTCTAGGGGTGATTATGGTTGATATAAAATAAAAAACAAGGGCTGTAATTAAAAAATATGAATTAAACTTGTGATTCTAAACTTCAATTGTCTATTCATGGATTTTAGTAAGTCTAAAGAAACTTCAATAGTAAAAAAAACATTGTAAATTTTAAGAACTAGTTTAATTTTAGATATTTCAAAAATGTGACAGCTGTCACGGTATTTAGGAGCATGAAACTTATAATGAACTCAATTGTTTAGAAATTGATGTCCCCATTCCCTATCCAATTTCATCAGTTTCAAACAAAAAAGGCTGCGCGCACACGCAGCCTTTTTCTTTTCTGAGAATTAAATTTTTTAAAATGGCATTTCGACCTTTTTATAGCCTTGAGGGATGCTGAAATTTTCAGGAGATATACTGTCATGATTGACATCACTCAAGACGCCTGATTCGGAGCTTTGGTTGTAACGAACCGGAATAAAATCTCCCAAACCAGAAAAATCCATGCTGTTATCTTCACCAAATTGCTCTGCCATCGCTTCAATTGTTTTTTGAAAAGATGATATTACAGCATATTCACTGCTGCTCATCCCAACTTCAGAATAATCAGCAACACAGAAATCAGATTTACCACCGGCACCTTTTTTGACAACAACTTCACAATCGAAACCATTGACCGAGTCACTTTCTCCGGTCAGGCTATATTCTGCTTTTGGTTTTTTCTTGGGCATTTGAGCCTTTAACGCTTGTTCCATCATGCCTCTCATCATAGCTCTTTGAGATTCAGGAATTTGTGCCATTTGTTTCTCTAGCATTTTATCCATCATTGCACTCATGTCACCGAGCGACTCCAGCTGTTCTTTATCCAATACAAAGTATTGTTGGTTATCTTTCATAATCATTGTGAAAGTGGTGTTGTTAGAATTGTAAACCATATAGGAATCAGCTTCTTTGCCGAAAGAATCAGCACGCATCATGCCATTGGCAAACTGCATTATCATTGTTACATCACCATCAGTTGTAGAATATGTTAATGTTGTATCAGCAAAAGCAGAAGATGCAGTTGCTGTTAATAAACATACTTTAAGAAATTTCATTTGTGTTCTCCGGATATAAAAGTAAATTTTAATCTAAGTCAGATATCATGTTAGTATATCCGACCGTTTGTGATAAATACGTTCATTTGCATATTTAAGTGACAAAAAAAATAAATAATAGAAAAAAATCCGGTTTTGGATTGTTGAGGTTTCTTTTCTGGTTTGGATTTGGATTCTCAATAGGTTTAGGAGTTCCCTGGTATTTTTATCTTCAGTCTCTGATCAATTCCACATTCGTGCAATACAGCTGGAATATTCCGACTTCAATTTATGCCAGAGAGTTTGAATTTTATGAAGGCAAGAAAATCAATGTCAAAGAATTGGACTTTGAACTAGAAGTTTTAGGGTATCTGAAAAGAGACAAACCACAATTTATTGGTGAATATTCAGTCCAATCAAATAGTTATGAAATTCACTCTAAAGGCTTTTATTATTTCGATCAGCCGGAATCACCCAGAGTTATTAAATTTGAAGTTGTAAACCACAAGATTCAAAACTTAAATCATCAATTTTCCCGGTTGGAACCTCTGGTAATCGGACAGTTCTACAATGCAGATTTTAAAAACCGCGAACCGATCCTGATTGAACATATTCCGAATACCATGGTTATGGGTTTACAAGCAATTGAAGACAGAAGTTTTAATCAGCACATTGGAGTTGATTTTTTAGGAATTCTGCGAGCAATAGTCAAGAATCTGTTTGCAGGAAAAGTGGTGCAAGGTGGCAGTACCATCACACAACAATTGATTAAAAGTCGCTGGAACTACGGCAAGAAAAGCTGGTTTAGAAAAGCCAATGAAGCCTTTTCGTCGATATTGTTGGAAAGGAAATTGAGCAAAGGAGAAATTCTGGAAAATTATTTCAACGAAATCTATTGGGGACAGGCAGGAAAAGTTTCGATTCATGGAGTTTTGCAAGCATCTCAGTATTATTTTTCCAAGAAACCCAAGCAATTAAATATTGCTGAGCAAGCATTGCTGATTGGATTGGTAAAAGGACCATCCTGGTACAATCCGATTAATAACTACGATAGAGCATTAAAACGTCGAAATACCGTATTGAGCTCATGGTATGAAACCGGCGTGATTAGCCAAACTCAATGGCAACATGCCAAACAGTCAAGGATTGAATTGAGGATTAACAATTCTTTTAAAAATCAAAAATACCGGGATGCGATTGACTTGGTTGAAAACCAAATTGATAGACATATTTCCGATAAAGAACTCAGGCAGAAAGGTTTAAAAATATTCACAACGCTGAATCCTTTTATTCATGAACAGTTAGTTAATACCTTGCGCTGGCATACCAATTCCTTAGGTGGAAATTTACAATCGGCATCCGTTATTGCCAATTCGCAGAATGGGGAAATTCTGGCGATTAAAGGTTCAAAGGAAATTTTTGGAGATTACAATCGGGCTTTACTGTCCAAGCGTCAGATTGGTTCGCTCATTAAACCTTTTGTTTATCTCGCTGCATTAGAAAAACTCAAAGGGTTTGAGTTGTCAGATAAAATCAATGACAAACCGGTCTCGTTAAAAACACAATCCGGTGAAATTTGGAATCCGAAAAACTGGGATCATAAAAGTTTAGGCAAAATTAAAGCACTTGATGCTTTGGTCTTTTCCAGAAATCAGGCAACGGTGAATTTAGGGTTGAAAATTGGGCTCAATCAATTTATCCGATTTTTAAATCGAATCGGTCTGAATATCAATCATAGCAATCATCCGTCAATATTTTTGGGAGCGACTGAATTAACTCCACTGGAAGTGCTTAATTTGTATTTGTTGTTTTCATCTAATACTGAACAGAAAAACACCATCTTTATCAAATCCATTATTGACTTGAAGAATACTAAAATTGGCGCACAGAAACAATCAGCAAAACAAAATGTGGACAGACAATCTTTGCTTGAGATTCGAGAAGCTCTCCATGAAGTTACAACCCGAGGAACGGCGTCAAAAGTTTCAAAAGAGTTCGGGTTTACAGAAGTTTACGGAAAAACAGGAACAACCAATGACGGACGAAACAGTTGGTATGTCGGATTTGATGAGGATTATCTAGCAATCTTTTGGGTTGGAAAAGATGACAACTCACCAACAACCCTCAGCGGTGCCAGCGGCGCAATGAAACTATGGTTGAATTGGTATCAGAAATTAAGGTGAAATAGTTCTACCGAAGTTTTCTCAAATACCACCATTCAAACAAAACTTTTGCCCAATGGAATATTCGCAACGGAGGAGTGGCAAAATTTCTTTTCAGTGTTCTAACTGTCAGAACCCCTTTATCATTACTATCAACAATACACATCAGCTCCGGTTTAAAAGAGGCATTGGCAGGTTTGCTTTGAAATTCGTTGAGTAAATTTTCTGAAGCGGCTTGTGCTTGTAAATCTGCCATGTGTGCTTGTTTAGGCATCCAGTCAGGACCGCTGAAACTGCCACTATCTCCGGCAACATAAACCGCAGACATTCCTTCGACTTTGCAATTGTTATTGGCACGAATCAGTCCGCCCTCTGAAAGTGGAAGAGGGGAGTCTTTAAACCACTTGTTTCCTGTCATTCCCGGCATGAATAAAATCAAATCGGCATTGAACTCACCTCCTTCGGTTTTGACTTTATTACTCTCAAATCCGATCATTTTATGACCCAGATGAGTTTCGATATTGCATTTCTTCATTCGCTTCAAAAGACCTTCAACGGCTTTTTCGCCCATACGAATTCCGGGTTTGGGAGCAGGGCAGAAGAAAACTATTTTAAAATTATTTCTGCGTTTTTGTTTACGAAGCAACTGATCAATGCCGAATAAAAACTCAAACATCGGTCCACCACGCATGGCTGATGGCTCTTTTGGATTGGAAGCAAAGCCGATTGCAATAGTGCCTGATTTCAATGCATCCAGCTTTTCTTTGATTTTTTCTCCGGCGGCAATTCCTTCACAAGGCGTGATTATATTTTCTATTCCCGGTAGTTTTTTGATAAAACGACCACCTGTTGCAATAATCAAACCGTCGTTTTCAACTTTTCCAGCAGTTGTAATTACGGTACGCCCGCCGTTCTCAAGTCCTGTGACATGCCCTTTATGATGGAGGACATTGTGTTTTTTGAAAAAATTAGCAAGTGGAACTGTAATGTCATTCGCATTTCTTTTGCCATTTGGAAACCAAATCAAACTTGGTAGATAGACGAAATTATCACTTGTAGAAATCAATGTGATTTCACAGTTTTTATCTTTTTTTCTTAAATTTCTGACAGCTGTTAAAGCTGCAAACCCCAAACCAAGTACCGTAATTTTATTCATTAAATCTATACTTATCGACGGTGTTGCATTTCCAATTGTTGAGCACATTGAATGCACAGCGTGGTGTAAGGCATAATATTTAGTCGTTTCTTATTGATTTCTTCTCCGCATTCAGCGCATTCGCCATATTCATTTTGTTTGATTCTTTTTAATGCGAACTTGACTTGCGCCAATTCACTGGAAGCTTCTTTATAAATCCCCTCGAGAACTTCATCATTTTCTGCTTCGACAGCGGCTTCTTCCCAATCTTTACTGCGAGTACCTGTGAGCGTTTCTTTGATTTCTGCTAATCGCGCTTTTAGTTCTTTTTTGAGTTTTTTTAATTTTTTCTCAGTTTTTTCGTACATGTTTATTCTCAAATCAATTGGAATGTCATATTAATGCAATTTAGCAGATTTTCAATTGATTGATGTCAAGATAGGTAAAATATTAAATATCATGGAGATTATACGTATAATCATGATGTGAGTGAAATTCACATAGTACCCAAATCCCCATATAGAAAATACGATGATGGCACAAGTCCTTGATGCACCTGAAAACTAGAAAAAACTCATCTCCAATGAGGTGACCACACTTTTTTCTAGTTTCCTATTCACATCAGTTACTTACACTCTCAAACGCATTTCTATATTGGGATTTGGGTATCTTTTGAATTCACATTTTGGTAAAATTCAGCGTTTTTTTGAACGGTAAAAGACTATGGGCTTCAAATGTGGAATTGTCGGACTTCCGAATGTAGGAAAATCAACGCTTTTTAATGCTTTGACAAAAGCAGGAATTGACGCGGCAAACTATCCTTTTTGCACCATTGAACCCAATGTTGGTGTGGTTGAAGTTCCCGATCCAAGACTGCAAAAACTGGCAGAAATCGTCAAACCTGAACGTGTTTTACCAACTGTTATGGAATTTGTTGATATTGCAGGACTGGTTGCCGGAGCATCCAAAGGTGAAGGTTTAGGAAATCAATTTTTGTCCAATATTCGGGAAACCGATGCCATTGCTCACGTCGTTCGTTGTTTTGAAGATGCCGATGTGGTTCATGTCGATGGAAAAATCAATCCGCTTAGCGATGTTGAAACCATCAATACCGAACTGGCACTAGCCGATTTGGAATCCGCTGAACGCGGTCTGCTCAAAGCTCAAAAACAAAGCAAGTCAGGCAATAAAGATGCCATTGCCAGAGCCAAAGTACTGGAAAAAATCGTTACACAATTATCAGAAGGTTTGCCAATCCGTGCATTGGAACTGGCAAAAGAAGAAAAAGCCGTTATCAAAGAATTCAGTTTCATCACTGCCAAACCGGTTATGTTTATTGCCAATGTTGCCGAAGATGGTTTTGAAAACAATCCATTTCTCGATCAATTGCGTGAAATGGCAGAGAAAGAAAACGCATCAGTTGTTCCTGTTTGTGCCGTTATTGAATCTGAGATTGCCGTTTTGGAAGACGAAGACAAGGAAATGTTTATGGAAGAAATGGGCTTGGAAGAAGCCGGACTCGACCGAGTGATTCGTGCCGGATATGAGCTTCTGGGACTACAAACCTACTTCACGGCAGGCGTCAAAGAAGTCCGTGCCTGGACCTATAGAAACGGCTCAACCGCTCCACAATGTGCAGGAGTCATCCACACCGATTTCGAAAAAGGCTTCATCCGTGCAGAAACCATGGCGTATGATGATTTCATTCAATACAAAGGCGAAGCCGGTTGTAAGGAAGCCGGGAAATTGAGACTGGAAGGGAAAGAATATCTCGTTAAAGAGGGTGATGTTTTACATTTTCGCTTTAATGTCTAAAATAATCAATGATATAACCTCATTAATTCGCCTGCTTTTCGTTCGGAATTATATGTTACTTTTCTTTACTCGTGTAAAGCAAAGTAACCAAAAATTCTTCTGGAAAGAATTTTCATGCAAACCTGTAAGGCGAATATCATGGATGATATGAGTAAAAGAAAGCACGCCCCGACATTCCGACCTGCGGTTTCCTTCGGTACTCATAAAATTTGATGCTCAACAAAAACTCGCTATGCTCAAACACTTGTTTCGCTAATATCAAATTTTATTCCGTTCCTCAGCGAAATGTAAGGGGTTTAAAAAGAACACCGTCATACTGAGCGAAGTGGACGAAGTCCACGAAGTCGTAAGTATCTGAAAAATATGTCATGCTGAATTTATTTCAGCATCTATTATATATTCCTTTAACGGCATGAATACAACTTAACTATACATTGCAAAAACAGCATGATAGCATGTAATTAAAAAAGCAAATAAATTGATGGCTATATATAATAAAATTTTAATTTTCTGAGGAGAGTATATGAATTATCAGGATATAGAAAATACTTTTAAGGATAATGTAAATGATATTATTAAACTTATGGAATTCGACCAAATTATCTTGAATGTCGCTATAAAAGGACTAGAAAAATTGCAGCAAAATTTGACCAGGTTACATAATATTGATAATCCACACCTACTTGCCGAAAATACTCTTCAATTACTACGCAGTATTAAAGAACATGAATCACTTAAACCGAGATACCAAGTGATTTTCAATCAGTGTGTTGTTCTTTTGGTTTCAATATTTGCATCCTCAATATCAGATTTGTTTAAAAAGGGAATAAATGATTTGGCTGTAAAAGGTGATTCTAGCGAGCTAAAAAGTGAAGAGTTAAAGATATCAGTTTCACAACTTCTTGAATTTAACGGTGATATTAAAGAGTCTTTAGGAGACTTAATAGCAGAGAAAAACGACCTTTCCTTTCAAGATATGAAAAGTATTGGTAGAGCATTTAAAACCTATTTCGGATTTACAATTGAGAAAGATGTTAAGGAAATAACATTATCATGGCACAAGCAGGAAGACATGTGATTGTGCATGATTCTTCAAGAATTAATGATAGAATTCTTCGGCAAGTGTCCGGAGCACAGCCAAGGACATTGAAGCCAGAATTATCTGGAAATGTTGTTTTGTTTGATTCAGATGAAGTCACGCTAATAGCGAATAGCATGCAAGATTATTTAAAAAGTGTACGAAAGCAAATTGAGAACCGAGTGGCAAGTTAACTAAGCCTAACATATCAATCTTAAACTCCTCACAAGTGGAAAAACTTTATGAGAATTAACTTAAATAACGGAAGATTGAAGAGATGCTGAAATAAATTCAGCATGACGATGTTTTTTTTAAAGCCCCTTAACTCTCACCGAAAAATTCAGAGAATGATTATTCCTCCGTCATCTCGACTAAGCGAAGCGCATGGAGAGATCTCTATTAACTGAAACTGTTAGAAAAAAAGATTTCTCCACTCGTTTCACTCGGTCGAAATGACTGGCTTTAGGTTAAGTTAAAATGGCGAAAGTATGTAACTCAGTTCTTTTGAATACTACAAATAAGATATCTGCGCTCATCTTCGTCCATCTGCGGAAAACCCTATTATTCAGACACCACAACTTTCTTCCTCTCAGGAAAAGAATATTTAAAGATTCGTTTTAGAACTGTTGAGTATTGCTTAAAAAAACTACCGGTGTTGTATGGGACTTGGTATTTTTCCAGAACTTTTTGTACTTTAGGAGCGATTTCAGTGTATCGGTGAGCAGGAATATCGGGGAACAGGTGGTGTTCAATCTGGCAGCTGAGGTGTCCGCTGAGGATATGAAACCATCGTTTTCCGCTTATGTTTGATGAACCCAAAACCTGTCTGTAATACCATTGTCCTTTGGATTCATTTTTACATTCTTCTTCAGTAAAAGTCTGGATTCCATCAGTGAAATGGCCACAGAAAATGATGGTTGAGGTCCATAAATTACGAACCACATTGGCAACAAAATTTCCGAGTAAAACAGGGAGAAAAACCGGCCAACAAATCAGCGGATAAAAAATATAATCCTTAAAAATCTGTCTGAATGATTTAGATAGGAATCTTTTTGTCAATTGAGATTTTGGATTCAGAGAAGTTTGCTTGAGTTTGTTTTTGCATTTAGCAACTCTTTCGGTTGCTGATTGGTAGGCAATTCCCCATTCAAATATCAAACAAAGACTTAGAAATGTAAAGAATTGCCAGAGATTCTTGGGTTTCCATGAGAAATCATGACTCATTCGCAACAAACCATAACCAAAATCACGGTCTTTGCCGATAATGTTAGTAAAGGTATGATGTTCAAAATTATGCGCTATTCTCCAGGAGTGAGCGTCTCCGACTAAATCCCATTCATAATTTTGTGAATTGATTGTCGGGTCGTTCATCCAGTCGTATTGCCCATGAAGAACATTATGGCCGATTTCCATATTGTCCAAAATTTTGGCTAAACTCAGTAACAAAACAGCGATAATCCAAAATATCGGATGCAACAACACGCCAAGAAAAGAGGCTCGCCCCAAAATTTCACAAAGTCTTTGGATAAGAATGATTCTTCGAATGTAATTGGCATCTTTTTGTCCAAGATCACTCATTACAGAATTTTTTATATGATTGAGTTCTGATTCTAATTGTTGGTATTGTTGTTTGTTGAGCTTCATAAATGTAAATTCAAAGTTTGAATCAATGTATCTGTTTTTAATATTTAATAAAACTATCTATTGTTTTCGATAAGCTTCGTTTTCACTGGAAACGAGTATTTAAAAATTCGTTTAATCACTGTTGAATATTGTTTGAAAAAGCCACCGGTGTTATAGGGGATTTGGTATTTTTCTAGAACTTTTTGCACTTTGGGTGCGATTTCGACATAACGATGCGCAGGGATGTCGGGGAATAGGTGGTGTTCAATTTGACAACTGAGATGTCCGGTTAGTATGTGAAACCAAGGATGACCTGTGAGGTTGGATGAGCCAAGAACTTGTCGGTAATACCACTGTCCTTTGGATTCGTTTTTGCATTCTTCTTCGCTGAAAGTATGAACTCCTTCGGTGAAATGCCCACAGAAAATGATGGTTGAAGTCCATAAGTTGCGAATCAAATTGGCAACAATATTTCCAAGTAAAACCGGCAGAAAGATAGGCCAGCAAATCAACGGATAAAAAATATAGTCTTTAAAAATTTGTCTGAATGCTTTGGAAAAAAACATTTTTTTCAATTGTGAATCGGTGAGTGGTGAAACACGATTCTTTTTCTTTTTGCCTTTAAAAACCCGTTCTGCTGCCAATTCATGATAGGCAATTCCCCATTCAAATATCAGACATAGATTCAGAAAAGTAAGAAACTGCCAGCGGTTTTTCGGTCTCCATGACAAATCATCACTCATGCGCAATAAACCATAACCGAAATCTCTGTCTTTGCCGATAATATTGGTAAATGTATGATGCTCAAAATTATGAACTCGCTTCCATGAATGTGCATCTCCGGCAATATCCCATTCAAATTTTCGCGAGTTAATGGTTGGGTCATTCATCCAGTCGTATTGTCCATGGAGAACATTATGTCCGATTTCCATATTATCGAGAATTTTGGATAAACTTAATAACAATACGGCAACTATCCAAAACAGAGGATGAAGTAAAACTCCAAAGAAAGCCAATCTTCCAAAGATTTCGCAAAGCCTTTGGATAAAAATAATTCTGCGGATGTAATCGGCATCTTTTTGTCCGATGTCGTTAACAACCGAATCTCTAATTTGGTTGAGTTCGAGTTCTAATTGAGCGGCTTTTTCTTTGGATAATTTCATTGTTAGAGTTCCACATTCACATCGCCAATGGCGACAGAAACACAAGGTTGGATATTTTGAGCTCCGGAATCAGAGTATGTTTTAGTCAGAATATTGTAGATAACACCGCTGGTTTTTTTACAAACACATTGATGACAAACACCCATACGGCATGAACTTTTAGGTTTAAGGCCTTTGGATTCGGCTAATTCAAGCAGCGTTTTTATTGGAGAACTGAGTCCTGATACTTTAGTTTCTGATTTTTCAAAAAATACTGTTCCCTGTTGTTCGGCATTAATATCATAAGTCGGAGGTGTGCCGAAATACTCATGATGAATTTGATCTGGAGGCAAGTCCTTGCTAAGTAAATCGTTGGTGAATTGAATCATCGAACCCGGTCCGCAAACATAAACTTCACGATTCTTATAGTCACTACAATACTCTGTTAAATGCTGTTTGCAAATTCTTCCCTCTACAGAACTGTCAATCAAATGTATTTTGATATCTTTATGATTTGAAGTTAATGTTAATAATTCATCTTTGAATAAATGTTTTCGGTTTTGGGCATAATAGATGAGTGTGATTGAATCTTGAGATTCCTTTGCCAACTTTTTGATAAGACTTCTAATCGGAGTGATTCCACTGCCACCGGCAATAAAAAGTTTTGCACCTGAATTTTCTGAGATAACGAAATCACCCTGAGCTTTAGAAATACTTACTTTATCTCCTCGCTTTAGAAGATTTCCCAGAAAAGGTGTCGCTTTGCCATGATTCTGTTTCTGTATGGTTAGTTCAATCGTTCTATCTTCGATGAACTGAGCCGGTGCAGAAGAAATGCTGAATGTTCGGGTTAAAAATCTTCCGTTAATTTCTGTTGTTATGGAGATAAATTGACCGGCCTGAAAACCTTGCCATTTCTTTTGTGGCTTTAAAACTAAAGTATAGACGCTATCGTTTTCGTGTCTTATTTGCATTATTCTTGCTGAATAAGCATCTTGTTTCTTATTGAAAACTAAACGTGTTATTGGATGTAAGAAATCCTTTAAACTCTGATTGTTTGTAATTGATTCGAGTAAGAACTTAACTTTTCCTGTAAACATTGAATGATATTTTGGATTTAATAATTATGGCGTACAAGTGTACTCTGAAAAATCAACAAAACAAACAATAAATTATAAAAACCCATAAAAACATATAAAATTATTAGATTGGCAAAGAATTGTAGAGTACAAATGTTCTCTAAGAGTGGTTGGTGATTTTAAAATCAGATTGTTATTGGGTATCAGATTTATGTAGAAATGTTGCACCAGCGGCGATGTAGCGTAGCTGTTGGATGGCTCTGAGTTCCAGTTCTTTTCTTTGACTGGGCTTTGCGGCAATGGATTCGGCTCCGGCATTAAATATCACAGCAACCATTGCCTCAGCCTGTGTATAAGCTGACTCTTTATCAAAGCCTAAAGCCAGAATATAGTCGGTTAATTCAACGATAAAATATTTGATTTCTCTGGCAACCGCATCCCGTAAAGCTTTGGTTGTGCCGGATCTTTCATGGAACAACACGCGGAAAATATTCGGGTTTGTTTGGGTGAACTCAAAGAAAGTTTTAACCGATGTGACAATCACACTTTTGTTTTTCTTAAATCTTTGTCTGGCTTTTCGCATGATTTGTCTCAAAGCCAGACCGGATTCATCAACAAGAGTTAAGCCTAGTTCTTCCATATCTTTAAAATGTCGATAGAAAGATGTTGGCGCAATTCCTGCTTGTTTAGCAACCTCACGAAGACTTAAACCGGCAAAGCTTTGTTCTTCACTCAACTGATTGATGGCCGAGTCAATAATTGCTCTGCGAGTTTTTTCTTTTTGCTGAGATCTTGAGATTTTCATGGTTTATATTCTACATGAGTCGAGGTTAATTCATAGTCGCCTTGATAGTTATTTTTTAATTCTATAATTTAATAGTATTAAAGTGACCTTTTAAATAGAATACCTGTCAAATGCTATTCAATAATAAACCAGAAAATTTAATGAACAAAATCAAAAAATACATTTTACCCGGATTGTTGTACAGTGCTGCTGCAGTGGCTTTGTATTTCATCTATCAGACTCAAATCAAAGTTATTAATCAGGACGTATCGGCCCGTGATATTGATCCGAATTGTGACATCGTCATGTTTTCAACATCATATTGTCCATACTGCGAGAAAGCGAAAAAGTTTTTTGCAGAAAATGGAGTGGCGTATTGTGATAGGGATATAGAGTTTTCTGATGAAGATGCCAAATTGTTTCGTGAACTTGGAGGTAAAGGCACACCGCTGACAATTATCGGAAATACGGTCTTAGGTGGATTTGTTGAAAAGCGTTATCAGGATGCTTTGGATAAGTTATAAAACTGTGCTACTATCAATAAGTTATTTCACTTAATTTCAGGGTGTAAACTATGAAAAAAATTATTTTTTTGCTTTGTTTTATGTTCATTGCCACAATTTTGCAGGCACAAGATAAACAATCTCCGATTCTTTTTATTTATGATGCTAGTGGCTCAATGTGGGGTCAAATTGATGGCAAATCAAAGAAGGAAATAGCTTCCGAAGTATTATCAAATATTGTTGATTCCCTGCCGGAAAATCAAAATATAGGATTAGTAGCATATGGCCACAGAAATAAAGGAAACTGTGATGATATTGAATATATTGCAGATATCGCAAATGAAGATAAAACACGGGTAATAAATGCAATAAAGAGCATAAATCCACTTGGCAAAACCCCATTGGCTCGTTCAGCAACATTGGTAATCGATTCTTTAAAAGTAAATAGTACCAAAGCAACAATAATTTTGGTCACTGATGGTATTGAATCTTGTGATGGTAATATTTGTGATGTTGTGACGAAGGCTCAGTCCGATGGTATCGATTTTAAAATGCATATTGTTGGTTTTGGTTTGAAAGAGGATGAAAAACAGCAATTAATTTGTGCGGCAGAGGCGAGTAATGGCAATTATTATGATGCAGAAAATGCAGCAGGTTTGAATGATGTCTTAATTGATGCAACTAAATTAACAGTTGATGAGCCGGATGGCAACTTCTCGATTTATGCGGAAAAAAATGGTGAGCCGGTTGATGCATGGATTAAACCAAAAGATGCTGTTACAAAAAAAGATCTGGAGGGTTCCAGAACATACCGTAGAAAAGGTTGGGTTTATCTGCCTCCAGGAAAATATGACATTGAAGTGAAACCTTTAGAGGGAAGTGATATTCCGGCAAAGTATATCTCTGTTGAAATAAAAGAGGGAGAGGTCAAACATCAGGATATTAATTTTGATGGAGGTATTCTACAAGTGGCAACAACAAACAATAGTCAGCCATGGGATTCAACAGTTAAAATGTATGATCAACTCACAGGTAACCTCATTGCTCAATCAAGGACATATGGTAAAGCTCAACAAATGGAGGTTTTAGCGGGAACATATAAGATTGTCTATCAGGCTCTAGCACTGGATGGAACGGAAACAGTTTTTACAAAGAATGATGTGGAGGTTGAAGGTAACTCTATAACTGAATCAAATCATGATTTCAGCAGTGGTGTAGCGATGATAGGCGTTCAATCTGAAAGTGGTGAACTTATTGATGCTACGGTTAATTTTTATGAAGAACTCAGCGGAAAAAATGTTTCAGGGAGCAGAACTTACACCAGTTCCAGAAGTAATCCAAAGAAATTTGTCCTCAATCCAGGTACCTATAAAGTAAAAATACAAACTTTAGGGAAACATAAGGGCTACAATGAATCTTTTTCTTTAACAATAAAAGAAGGTGATACAATTGAAAAACTTATCATAACTAGCAACTAGATTCAGGAAATTATTGTAGCTATGCCTTTGTATTGCTATGCAAAAATGAAATTAACAAAGTAGAACATGAAATTCAACGGAACCAAAAACTACATAGCAACCGATGACTTGAGCATGGCAGTTAATGCTGCTGTTACATTGCAACGCCCCTTATTGATAAAAGGCGAGCCGGGAACTGGCAAAACCATGCTGGCACAGGAAGTAGCAGATTCATTGGGTAAGCCACTGATAAGCTGGCATATCAAATCGACCACCAAGGCTCAGCAAGGTTTATACGAATATGATGCGGTATCACGTTTGCGGGATTCGCAACTGGGGGATGACAAGGTTCATGATATTTCCAATTACATCAAACCGGGTAAAATCTGGCAGGCATTTCATTCGGATGAACAAGCCATTTTACTGATTGATGAAATTGATAAAGCGGATATTGAGTTCCCCAATGATTTGCTGGTAGAACTGGATCAGATGGAGTTTTCGGTTTATGAAACCGGTGAACAAATAAAAGCCAAACATCGCCCAATTATTATCATCACCAGCAACAATGAAAAAGAACTGCCCGATGCTTTTCTGCGTCGTTGTTTTTTTCATTACATTGATTTCCCTGATAAAAAAACCATGCAGGCGATTGTTGATGTGCATTTTCCTAACATTCAACACGAATTGGTCAAGGCTGCACTGGATGTGTTTTTTCAACTCCGAGAAGTTCCGGGTTTGAAGAAAAAACCTTCAACCTCCGAGTTGGTGGATTGGATTAAATTGCTACTAGCAGACAATATTCCACTTGAAGTGTTACAAAATAAAGGTATCAAAGAAGCTATTCCACCACTTTACGGCGCCTTGCTAAAAAACGAACAGGACGTGGATTTGGTTCAGCGACTGGCGTTTATGATGAGAAGATAGTTGGTTTTTTGTTAGTTTATATTTATCTGATTGTTCTAGTCATTCATCAGTCTAGTACAATCAATAGGATCTGGCACTTGAGTACCAGACTCTATTGATTTAATACTATAATCATCCTTTCACTAAATCAAACAATCCTTTGAGAACTTTCTTGATGCGTTTTTCGTTGGATTTTTGGAACTTCGCATCTGTTCCACCGAGTGTAAACCAATCAGCTAAAAGGTTGCTGGCTTTTTGGATTGGGTCGAGGTTTTCTTCACCACTCATGTGTTTGGACAGTTCTTCAACCTGATAGGCGAGGCGTTTTTCTTTGTGTTCATCCGGTGACGCGATGCCAATCAAGTATTCTGAAGCAATCAGAAGATTGTTGGCGTGCTCAGTATAATCAGGATTTTCGCTATCTGCATTTGATAGCCTGTTTTGTAGCTTTTTCATCAACTTGTTATCATCAAGCGAAGAAAGTTTATCCCATGCTTGTTGGGCTGATTCCGCATCAATTTGTTTGTTTTCAAGTTTTTGGCAGATATCTGCAAATTTTTCAACGGCTTTGAGTTGTTTAAAGTTTTCAGAGTGAACCATAGAGTTGGCTTTTTGCTCGCCGTTTTCTATGATTTTCTTGGCTTTGTTTTGCAGGTTTCGGTTATCAACTTTCAAAGCATTCCATTCATCCTTAAATTTTTCAATCAGACTATTAATGGCTTGTGCTGATTTCTCGGATTTAACCGATTTTTCAAAAGAGGCGACGAGTTCATTAGCCTGATTGAATTGTGCCTGGTTTTCCTGTTTGACGATGTCTCTTTGTTCTTGCAAACGATTGAAAACAGCATCGTTGGCTTTTCGGAATTTCTTCCACAGTTTTCTTTCCTGAGATTGTTGAACAATTCCGGCGGTTTTCCATTCTTGTTGAAGAACTTTTGCCTGTTCAATAGCTGAGGACAGGTCTTCCATTTCGATGAGGTCAATTGCCATCTCGATGAGTTTTTCTTTACGACGAGTGGCAATTTTGTATGATTCTTGCAGGTGGGCATCAATTCGGGCAACACCGGCGCGAATGCGAGCTGCGCATTTTCCACGATTTTTCGGTGGAATTTTATCCAGATTTCTCAGTTGTTTCAGAGCGTCACGAACCAAGCGTGCCAAATCACGATCTTCAGTTTCCTGAAGATTGATTTCATGTAATGTTTGGATTTTTTGTTCAAGAGCTTCAAGCTCTTTGCTCCAAATTTCTGAACGCTTTTCAAAGAAAGTTTGTGCCGGCTCAAATAATGCCTTTTGTACTTCTCTGAATTGTCCATAGAGTTCCTGATTGCGGACATTGTAACGATCACCTTCGAGTTTTTCGTGATCTTCCATGTCTTTCCATTGAGCGTTGGCTTCCTTCATTTTTTTCAAAAGAGCATCTGGATGAGTTCCGGTGCCAACCAATTGTTGTAATTCTTCAATCAGACGAACCCTGACTTTGTCATTGCTCCATCTTTGCCATTGTCTGAGTTCTTTGAGTTCGTTCCATAAGGTATCAAAATCAAATTTATTTTCACGAATGAGCGGATGATTGCCAGCAATTTTTTTATTGGCAGCGATTTTATTCATAATGATTTTGGCATCAGATAAATGACCATCTTTAATTTGTTGTCTGGCTTTTTCAATGGCCGCAACGGCATTTTGGGCCGCTTCATCGCGAAGATTTGCGGACTTCTCAATTTTATCTGCAAGCATTAGCATTGAGTTGTCAAATTTAGCTTTCAGAGTGTTAAATGCGGTGTTGTTTTTGGCGGATTTGGCATTCTCATCCCACATCTTGCGGAACTGCGAAATTTGACGCGGCTGATTGTATTTCTGTTTGAGAGCAGCATCGAGTTTATCGGCAACATTGATTAACCCCGCCGGCAAATCCTGTTTTTGTGATTGTTTGTCTCTAAGCGTGGTTAATTGCTCCAGGAGATTATCGTATTCAGTTTTTTGAATATCATCAGCAAAGCTAAGGTCAAAGCCGCTGTATTTACTAATTTGGTTTTGAAGTTGTTCCCAAGTAGAGTTTTGAGAATCCGTGATAGCAGCTTGTAATTCTGCAATTTTGCTATTGATTCTTTGTTGTCTTTGTTGATTCAGAAATTCGTCACGTTGTTGCGGGTCGAATGTCAGACTGGCCGTGCGATGAGCTCCTTCAAATCGTTGCGCGAAGGTGCTTAAGTCGTGGCTATAGGCAAGTTCCTGCCATTGTGAAAAAACGGCATCCACATCAGATTTACCATAGAGATTGCGATTATGAATAAATTTCTCCATTTGTTCGCATAAATCAAGGGCTTTTTGTTCAACCATTTTTGCAACATCACCGTCATTTTCGAGCTTTTCACGAATGGCTTTGACGATGGCTTTATCTTTGTTCTTTGCGGATTTCAGAATTCGCTTTAGAGTTGCCGGTTTGTCAATTTTTGAAAGTATCAATTGACGTAATTGGCTGTTTTTTTCATTGATAAGTAAATCGCCTAATAAACCTTGTTTACTGATTTTGTTGATACAAATTTCACGAACATCGCTATTTTTAGCACCGGCAGCGACGGTTTCAATAATTCGAGAGTTGCTAAGAGTTTTAATCAATTCTTTTTGCTGGATATCATCCTGATTGATAAACCAGTCTTGCAATATTTTAACAGCCGCATTTTTGACATCATCATCTTTGTCATTTTCTGCAATTTTGGCAATTAATTGATAATCATCCAGCCTCTTCAACGCAGCTGAACGAACATTTGCTGATTCGTCATTCTGGCTGATACTGGCAAGCATCGACAGTAATTCAGGTGAATTATCGGAACTGACGGCGATGGCTCTGATGTTGGCATCTTTGCTTTTCCATTTGGGTTTATTGAACCAGTTTTTTAAACTCATGCGGCTTTCCTCATTAAATTGTTGTATATGAACGATAGTTGTTCCTCCGCATTGTCTATGGTGTAGAGTTTGCGGGCGATAGATTTTTGGTTGGCTCTTTTCAGAAACCAACCGATATGTGATCTTGCAATCATCATACCTTTATACTCTCCGTAAAACTGATGAAGATTTTCAACATGTTCAAACATGGTTTGAATGATTTCATCATTTGACGGTTTGGGTAAAAATTTACCGGTTTGCAAATAGTGCAAAATTTCACGAAAAATCCAGGGATTTCCCTGTGCGGCTCTGCCAATCATAATGCCGTCGCAATTTGTATCTTCAAATACTTGTGCGGCTTTTTGCGGAGATTCAATATCTCCATTGGCAATGACCGGAATGTCGCTGTTTTTCTTAACCAATTTTATCTGCGAATAATCGGCTTTTCCTGTGTACTTTTGTATGCGGGTTCGGCCGTGAATAAACAAGGCTTTAATGCCACAATTTTGTGCAATTTCGGCAATTTCCATGACGTTGATGGTGTCAGAGTCAATTCCCAGTCGCATTTTTAAAGTCACCGGGCAATCAACAGACTCGACGGTTGCTTGCAGAATGTCTTTAACCAATTCCGGATAAGCCATCAGTGCTGAACCACAGGATTTTCTATACACTTTTTTAGCGGGGCAACCCATGTTGATGTCAATGATTTGCGAACCGTTTTCCACATTGAATTTGGCAGCTTCTACCACTTTTTCAGGGTCAGCACCGGCAATTTGAGTGACAATCGGTGATGGTTCACCATCATGATTGAGACGAAATTGTGTTTTGGCGGACTTCAAAAGCGATAAATCACAGGTCAGCATTTCAGAAACCACATATCCGGCTCCCAGTTTTCGGCATAATTGACGAAAAGGGCGGTCGGTCACCCCACTCATCGGAGCTAATGCTACAGGATTGGGCAAAGTAAACGAACCGATTTTGAGAATAGGGAGAGTCATTTGTTAAACCAATGCTGCTGCAATTTTAAAACCGGAGACCCATGTTCCAATGGCTGATCCTAGGTTTGTTAAAATAAAGACCAGTAAAATTCGTGTGATCGGATTTGTCCACCAACCTTTGAGTTCAGTGGCATCGTTTTGTAAATTTTCAAAATCAACCACTTTAGGTTTTCTAAAATAAGTTTCAACCAATGCTGCAACCATTCCGGCAGCAACTGCGGGATTGAGTGATGTTATCGGTGCGGCAATAAATGCCGAAATAATTGTTACAATGTGTGCTCGTGCGACGAGAGCTCCTAGTGCTGCGAAAACCCCGTTGAAAATAATCCAAGTTTTGATTAAATCCCAACCCAATTCCGGACTGCGACTGAATCCAATTGCAAAACCGGCAACAATCACAGCAGTAATTATCCACGGAAGAAGTTTGAGCCATTTGCCACCGGGAGGAATGACATCCAGTTCAGCAACAGTTTTCTCTGCATCAATTTTATCTCGCAAAGCCTGACTCATCCCTTGCAAATGTCCTGCTCCAATAACAACTAGAATATTTCTTGCATCCTTATCTTTACTTTCCTGAAGTAACCTTGCAGCCATGTATTCATCACGTTCATGAATCAGGCTTCTGTATAATGGTTGTGATTCGCTGGCAAAATCTGAGAAAGTGCTTTCCAATACATCACCTTTTTTCAGTTTTTCAATTTCTTCAGCGGAAATTTCTTCTTTTTCAAAAAAGCCACCAAAACTGAACAGCAATCCGGCTTTTTCGAGAAATTTCATTCCTCGCCAGGCTCGTTTCATGGTTGTGCGAATATTGCGGTCAATCTTCCAAAGTTTCAATTCTTTTTCATTGGATTGGTTGATTGCAGCTTTCATTTCCGCACCCGGCTCAACTCCTAGTTGCTTTGCCAAGCGATTTTGATAAGCCGATAATGCTAAATTGACAGCAACCATGCCGGTCTGTTTGTTTTTGATTATGCTTAACAAGTCCATATTTTTGTAGCGATTGGGGTTGGTCATAGCCTCAAAACGCATTTCATCCAATTCTACAGCAACAGTATCAAACTCTCCGGTATTAAGTAATTCATTAACCTTATCAACGCTGGTCTGTGAAACATGAGCCGTTCCGAGTATGACAAAGTTTTGTCCATCCTGATTGATAATTTCGTGCGGCTGATCTTGTAAAATCTCTTTAATTTGATTGGTTGATTGCAAAAGTCTATCCAATGAATACAAAGCCGATGATTTTAGCATTGCTTTGGATTTTGCTAAAGGAAAATGTGATTTCAATGAGCTTGTCAAATATTTTATCAGAGCTCAATCAAAATTTGAGTGATGAATTTTTCCATGTATAATGGCAAGAATGTTATTTTGTAACTGAAATCTATGAAAATATCACGAACTCCAATAATAAATTCAGGCGATCCCGAAGACAAAAGAGTTGAGATAAAAAGCTATTTCAACGAAACCTATGATGTTTATGAAAAGCTGTTTAATGTGATTACCGAAGATGGATATTATGCAAGACCTGACCGACTCAGGCATCCGTTGATTTTTTATTTTGGGCACACAGCAACTTTCTTTGTCAATAAACTGCATGTTTCCAAAATTATTGAAGACAGAGTCAATCCTGAGTTAGAGTCTATGTTGGCAATTGGTGTCGATGAAATGTCATGGGATGATTTGGATGAGAAAAATTATGAATGGCCTGCCATCGAGAATGTTCGTGTATACCGAAATCAAGTCAGAGAGCTTGTCAATGGTTTGATAGATACACTGCCTTTGGATGTTCCAATCCGCTGGGATGATCCATTCTGGATTATTCTTATGGGTATTGAACACGAAAGAATCCATCTGGAAACTTCATCAGTTTTGATTCGTCAACTTCCTTTAGAAATGGTTGAGAGCAATATTGACTGGCAATCGTTTGCGGATTTTGGTTCGCCAGCTCCTGACAATGTGATGCTAAAGGTAACAGCGGGAATGGTGAAGCAAGGGAAAGGTGATAATGCCACAACCTACGGCTGGGATAATGAGTATGGTGAAAAAATAACGGAAGTCGAAGAATTCAAAGCCTCTAAATATCTGGTCAGCAATCATGAGTTTCTCGAATTTGTCGAGGATGGTGGTTATAAAGTTGAAAGATGGTGGACTGAAGAGGGTTGGGCCTGGAAAGAATTTCGCAAAGCAGAATATCCGACATTTTGGAAAAAGACTGAAGAGGGTTACAAATATCGTTCCATGACGGAAGAAGTTGATATGCCTTGGAGTTGGCCTGTGGATGTAAACTACCTCGAAGCAAAGGCTTTTTGTCGTTGGCTGAGTGCCAAAAAAGGTAAAAAAATCCGTTTACCAACCGAGCCGGAATACTATCGGATTTATGACCAAAATTACAAAATGGAGATGGATGCCAATATCAATTTGAAACTTTGTGCATCGTCATGTCCAGTGGACACATTCGAGCATGGCGACTTCTACGATGTGGTCGGCAATGTCTGGCAATGGACAGAAACACCGATTGATGGTTTTAAAGGGTTTAAAGTTCACCAGGCGTATGATGATTTTTCAGTTCCGACTTTTGATGGTCAGCACAATTTAATCAAAGGTGGAAGCTGGATTTCGACCGGAAATGAAATCATTCGGGATTCGCGTTATGCATTTCGCCGACACTTTTTTCAACATGCCGGATTTCGATATATCGAATCGGACAGCATGGTAGATTCAACTTATAACATGTATGAAACTGATTCTTTGATTTCACAATATCTGGAATTCCACTACGGCAAAGATTATTTCCAGATTACTAATTTCCCCAAAACCTGTATTGAAACCATTCAGCCGCATTTTGAAAGCATCAATACTGATAAAGCTTTGGATATAGGTTGTGCCGTTGGCCGTAGTAGTTTTGAATTGGCAAGATATTTCGATAAAGTCGATGCTGTCGATTTTTCCACGCGGTTTATCTTGAATGCGATTAAATTGCAGGAAAATGGTCAAATTCGCTATCTCATTGATGATGAAGGAGAGTTAACCACTCTCAAGGAGTTTGATATCTCCGAATTACAACTCGGCGATAAAGTTCACAATGTAGAATTTACACAAGGTGATGCCTGTAATTTGAAACCCAAATACAATGACTATGACCTGATATTTGCAGGAAATTTGATTGACAGATTATACGACCCGAAAGCCTTTTTAGCTGATATTGTGACGAGATTAAATGCCGGAGGTTTATTGGTGTTAACTTCTCCTTACACCTGGTTGGAAGAATATACAGCCAAAGAAAATTGGCTCGGTGGTAAAAAAGTCAATGGCGAGAATTTCACCACTTTTGATGGTTTAAAAGAGTGTTTAAGCGATGTGTGTGAACTGATTGCAAAACCGGAGAATATACCGTTTGTGATAAGGGAAACGAAGAGAAAACACCAGTTGACTGTTTCCCAGATGACTATCTGGCGAAAAAAATAACTTTGAGCAGATATCTTTTGCTTAATTACTGCGTTATTTTTGTGCTCGAATGGTCACATATTTGATATATGCTCACATTCTGCGCTAAAAATGCCTTGTCCTAAAGCAAAATATAAAGCACAAAGGTTGAAATATAATGAAATTTAAAATTGAAATTTCGAAAGATAACATTGATTCGTATAGTAACTATGTGACTAATAAGTTTAAAGTTAAAACAGAGACTAATACCAAGGTTGCTTGGTTAGGAAACATGGTTTGGGTGTTTGGGATTCTGTCACTTTATTCGATTTACAGCTTTTATGATGAAAATTGTTGTTCAACTTTCAAAGAGCTTAATATTGCTATCTTATTCATGGCATTGACGGCTCTTACATACTGGATTTGGTATAAGCTGTATATGAAGATTTATTACAATAACCAATCACTTTACGATCAGATTTCATTGGGCTTTTGGGAAATTGAACTTGATGAAGAGGGTCTTTGTGAAAAAAATGATTCATGTGAATTTCATTACAAGTGGAAATGTTTCATTGGCATTGAATATGATGAAAAACACTGTTATCTATTTATTGGTTCATTGCGAGCTGTGATTTTGCCAAAAAATCAACTCCCCGATAACTGCGAATCATTCATCAAAGAGCGATTGTTGAAGAAATAATGAGTATGCTCCAAAATAGATTCACTCGATTATCAATGACGCAATTCTCCGAACAATTTCGTGGGATGAATCTGACATCCATGCATTCGACCAATCCTGAGCCATTTGCCAAAACTGAAATGGAGTCAATTATCGGTAATTCGTTTGCTGAGATTCTGGAAGATGTCAGTTTGGGTTTTGCTGCTGATGAGGGTTCAGTTGAGTTGCGACAAGCGATTGCTGAGAATTTATACCAAAACACTCAACCATGTGATGTGATTGCTCATGCCGGTGCTCAGGAGGCTTTATATTGTGTGTTTAATGCATTGCTGGAAAAAAATGATGATGTTTTGGTGGTCACTCCTGCGTTTGAACCCTTGATTCGCATTCCACAAAATATCGGTTGCAATGTTCGTACAATTGAATTGCAGAGCAAGCATCAATGGAAACTGGATTTACAAAAAGTTGAAGAAGAATTTAATTCTGGTTGTAAAGTTTTTATCATCAATTTTCCGCACAATCCAACAGGAGCTCATTTGAGCGACAAAGAGTTTGAAGAGATCATCAATTTATGTCGAAAATACGATGTCTGGTTGCTGTCGGATGAAGTTTTCAGAGGTTTGGAACATGATGAAAGTTTAAAGTTACCGGCTGTAGCTGATGTTTATGAAAAAGGTATTAGTATTGGAGTGATTTCTAAAGCCTTTGCAATTCCGGGAGTTCGCATTGGCTGGCTGGTTTGTAAAGATGCAGAGTTACGAAGTAAAGTGCTGAATGTGAAAGAGTATTTATCAGTTTGTAATTCTCAAATTGATGAAAAATTGGCAACTGCAATTCTGAAGATACCAAATCAAATATTACAACGTAATTTACAAATAATCTGTAAAAACAAAGAGTTGATAAGGAGTGAGGACAAGCTGTTTGGATTTCAAATAAAAGTAGAGATTCCACAATCAGGTTGTTCGTTATTTGCTGAACTAATCAATGCGGATGCTGAAAAGTTTTGCAAGATAGTTGCTAAAAAGTATGGGTATTTGATTTATCCATCCTCGCTTTTCAGTACCAATATCAACGCTGTAAGAATTGGTTTTGGAAGCAAAAAGTTTAGTGAATTTATCAAAAAGGGGAGAGCGTTTCTATGAATAAACAAAAGATAGGAAATTGGTTGATTGGAATCATCAGCTTGTCCGTTGTGGTATCTGTATTTTTTGTGAAACCAATTGCTCAGGATTTGGCTTATCACAAATTTATAGATAACAGGGCGATGCTTTCAGTTCCTAATTTCTGGAATGTCATGTCGAATTTGCCGTTTTTAATTGTTGGTTTTTTAGGATTGATGCAATTTAAATCTTTTAAAACAATCGCAGAGATGGATTTGGCGTATTGGTTATTATTCTTTGGGTTGGCCTTAGTTGCTTTTGGATCGGGTTATTATCATTGGCTGCCAAGCAATGAAACTTTGGTTTGGGATCGTTTGCCGATGACCATTGCATTTATGTCGCTTTTTGCGATTATCATTGCGGAATTTGTCAATGCTCGCAGAGCATCGGTGTTGTTATTTCCGCTCATCATTATTGGCATGCTTTCAGTATTTTATTGGCAATACAGCGAATCTCAAGGAGCCGGGGATTTAAGATTCTATGCTTTGGTGCAATTTTTACCAATTTTATTGATTCCGGTTATGATGATTTGTTTTCAGTCTAAATTTGACAAAGTTTCCGGTTATTGGTTTTTACTGCTTTTTTATGTCGCTGCCAAGTTGCTGGAATCATTTGATGTTCCGATTTTTGAATTAACAGCCGGAACTATCAGCGGACATTCCTTAAAACACATTGTCGCAGCAATAGGAATGTATGTTTTACTTGTGACTTATAAAAAACGCTCAGAACTTTTTGGAAAGTAGCTTTGCTAAAACTGCCATGCGAATGGTCACGCCATTTTTCACCTGTTCTAAAATCACAGATGGCGAGTTATAAGCAATTTCCGAACTGATTTCCACATCTCGATTGATGGGTCCGGGATGCATGACAATACATCCTTGATTGGCGTGTGATAAGTTCTTACGATTCAATCCGAAATTGTTGTGATATTCTTCTAAATTCGGAATATTTTGCAGTTTCATGCGTTCTTTTTGAATTCTCAGCATAACAATAATGTCAGCATTGTCCAAAGCCTGTTCGATTGAGTTGCAAACCGTTACATTCTGCAAAAGCTCAGGGAGAAGTTGTTCCGGTCCGAAAATGTTCGTGTTGGTATTACCAATGATATTGAGGCAATCAATCAATGAATTAGCAACTCTGGAATGTTTAATGTCGCCAATGATAGTGATTTTTTGTTCTGATAAATCACTTTTGTATTTCAGCATGGTATAAACATCCAGCAATGCTTGTGTCGGATGCTGATTGTTGCCATCACCGGCATTGATAAGTACCGTTTTTGGTTTCAGCCAGGATTGAATTTCATCGCAGATTTTATTTTCGCTGTGTCTGACGATAAAAGCGTCAATGTCCATGGCTTCCAGAGTTTTGATAGTGTCTCTGAGAGTTTCACCTTTACTGGTGGAGCTGGTGTCGATGTTGACATTAATGACATGAGCTCCCAGTTTTTTGGCTGCTAGCTCAAATGAAATTAAAGTTCGGGTGCTGTTTTCAAAGAAGAGATTGGCAACAATTTTGCCTTTCAGAAGCTGGCGATTCTTTTTCTTGGAATTTTTGCTGATTTCATCAGCTGTTTGAAAAATATCAAGAATTTGATTTTTACTGAGTTGTTTGATGTCAATTAAGTTTTTCATAATGAATCTAACCATCTTTGTAATATGATTTTGGCAGCGTGAGAATCCAGATTTTCCGCATGTTTTCTTTTGGCATTGCCCGATTTTCGAGCTTCGGCAAATTCTTTTTGAGCCAGCATTGAACTAAACCTTTCATCAACTAAATGAACCGGTAACTGATAGCGACTGGTTACTTTTTTGGCAAAATTGGCAACTTGTCTTGTGGTTTCCTGTTCCTCACCGCTTTCTGTTAACGGATTGCCGATAACAATGGCATTTGGTTGCCATTGTTGAATGATTTTGTCGAGTTCTTCCCAATTGAACTTGCCTTGATTATGTATGGTCTTTAAAGCCGATGCCGTTGATGTAATCGTTTGACCGACTGCAACTCCGGTGTTCGCCAGACCGAAATCAATTCCAATAAATGTTAGGTTAAGCATGACCAATTCCGCTTGTCAGGTGTGTAAAGTCTTTAATTCCAATCAATGACAAAGCTTTTTCCCATTGTTGTTCGTGAGGGGTGTCAAAAATTAGTGGTAGGTTAATTGGACAAGTAAGCCAGGCATTTTGTTGAATTTCTGAAAGCAATTGTCCTTTGTCCCAAGCCGAACAACCCAATACGAATTGCCACTTATGATGAAAATTATTATTGGCAATCTCTTCCAGTAAATCGTTGGAAGTCGTCATAGTCAATTGATCGGTGATTGACAATGAGCTTTTAAATTTATCATTGCTGTTATGCAAGATAAATCCGTTGTTGACGTTAACAGGACCTCCTTCTGAGGTTAAATGATTGCTGTTTGGTTCATTCAAACCGAGTTCGGAAAATATTTGTTGGGTATTTAAGTTCAATGGATGATTAATCACCAGCCCGAGAGTGCCATTGATATTGTCTTCGCAGATGACAATAACGGCTTGTTTAAAGCGTTCATCCTGCATATCCGGCAAGGCAATTAACATTTGTTGGTTGAAGTCCATTAATTTTGCCTGAGTTTATTGCCCGGGAGAAATTGCCATGTTCGGGTGATGTAAAGAATATCGACCTTACTTTGAATTTGTGGAATGGCTTCAAAAGGTCCTGCAAGCTGCACCAAATGCTCAGCGGCATCGTCAATTGCTTTAAAACCTGAGGATTCAATGATTTTGATTTCCTTTATTGTTCCTTCGGAATTGATTCCAACAGACATGATTAAAGTACCGACAAAGTTTCTTTGACGGGCTTCTTCAGGATAATTCATATTGCTGACTCTTTCTATTTTCTTCACCCAACGATGTATGTAGTCGGCAAATTCAAATGATTTTGTATTTGCGGATATATACTTTATTTTGGGTCTTTTGGAATAGGCTTCAATCCTGTCAGAGATATTGTTTTCAAGTTTTGCCAGTTTTTGTTCTCTGGTCAGTTGTTGATTGTTGTTTTTTCTGACATCTTCGATTTCCGGTTTTTTGGGTGCAGTTTCTACTTTGATATCGGATTGATTTGCTGTCAATAATGCGGTGGTTTTGCTTTCCTGAGAATCAGGGATATTTTCGACTTGCTCCTGCAAATGTTGACCTTGATTGTCGGCTGCAATTCCAACCTGTTTGTTTTGAGGTCTGACCGGTTTGTCAGATTCTCCACCGCCTTGGTTGTTGTTCATCGCCAGAAAATCAGCTTTATCAGGGCTCTCTTCGGTTTTGTTTTTCGATAATATGACATCAATGCTTGGAAGTTGATTGGTGTCAGTCGGGTCTTCGGTTGTGAATACAATTCCCAGAACCAAAGAACTGATTAACAAAGCACTTAATGTGAATGTCAATATGTTTCTGTCGGTGGTGGAAATGGTTTTATTCACAAGACTGGTGAGTATTAGTTGATGATAGCTTCTATCTTATCAAAAAGTGTGCCGGCAATATTCAAATCAAATAATGAATCCAATTCTCTGATGCAAGTCGGACTGGTGACGTTCACTTCGGTTAAATATTCGCCAATCACATCAATACCGGCAAAAATTATGCCCATTTCTTTGAGTTTGGGACCAACAACGGAGCAAATTCTATAATCGCTTTCAGTCAGCTTTCTACCCGCACCGGTTCCACCTTTTGCCAGATTGCCGCGAAAATCATTTTCTGAAGGAATTCGAGCCAATGCATAGGGAACAGGCTCTCCGTCAATTAAAAGAATCCGTTTGTCACCTTCGCTGATTTCAGGAATAAAAACCTGAGCCATTGTGGTTCTTTTGCCGTTATCTGTGACTGTTTCAGCAATGACGTTGAGGTTTTTATCGTTTTTCCCTGTCTGAAAGATTGATGCTCCACCCATGCCATCCATCGGTTTGATAATCACTTTTTCATGTTTCTTGGTAAACTCAACAATATGTTTCGGATTGCGTGAAATGGTGCATTCGGGACTGAGTTGCGGAAAGGCTTCGACGAAGAATTTTTCATTGGCATCTCGCAAAGCCTGAGGATTGTTGACAATCAAAACCCCTTTTCGCTGAGCCAGTTCTATGAAATAAGTGTCCATGATGTATTCCATATTAAACGGAGGATCTTTTCTCATCAAGATGACATTCATTGTCGTTAAATCGACAGTTTTTTCTTCCAATACTTCGTAGTAATTGGTTTTACTGTCTGTTAGTTTTATTATTTTAGATTGGGCAAAAGGGGTATTCTTGCTGATATAAGTATCATTCTGTGTGAAATAGTAGATTTCATAATCTCGGCGTTGTGCTTCCAGCATCATTGCAAATGTGGAGTCTTTCTTTGTGTTGATGCCATTGATGTCATCCATCAAAATACTGATTTTCATAGCTTCTCAGATAATAATTATGCCCGCTTGGAATTATACTCGAGTCCTAATTTTATCGCACATAAATGTAGATTTTTTTGTGAAATCAAAAAATACAATATTTTTTTATCTTATCGTTTGTATTGGTGGCTAAAATGAGTTATTTTCTTAAAAAATACTAGGTTAGATAGATTAGTTGATATTAAATATAATAAGTTTTTGACAATAAATAGTGAAAAAGGGGCATATTTGCAGTATCCTTGTCAGAATTGGGAGTTTATGAAAAAGATAATCTATATCTTCGTCTAATTGAAAATAATTACAAATTCTATAGAAATAAACAGTAAACATAGGTATATAAGTGAGCGAGAACAATACTGAGATGGAGTTTTCCGGTTTAAAAGTAATGGTGATTGATGACTCAAAAACCATTCGCAGAACTGCAGAAACTCTTCTAAAAAAGGCAGGCTGTGATGTCGTAACGGTCGAAAACGGCTATGAAGCCTTGTCTTTGATATCAGACTTGCATCCCGATGTGATTTTTGTTGATATCATGATGCCGCGTTTGGACGGATACAAGACATGTGCACTCATCAAAATGAATCAGCAATTCAAGTCAACTCCAATAATAATGCTTTCATCTAAAGATGGATTGTTTGATAAAGCAAAAGGTAAAGTGGTAGGTGCAGAACTTTATTTAACCAAACCATTTACCAAAGAGGAGTTGCTGGGAGCAATACAACAACACGTGACGGTAAGGTAAAATGGCAAAAAGCAGTATTAAACCATTTGAATTGTTAGTCCAGTACGAACAACTGAGTTTGAAGCATAAAGTGAGATCCGAACAGACTCAGGACAAAAGCGCCTGGTCAGGTGTAGGATTTAAAATTGATGAATTCAATTATGCATTGGCGATTGATCAAATTGTCGAGGTTATTATTCTGACGGAAACGACCAAAATTCCGGGAATTTCATCTTGGGTGCTAGGATTAGGAAACATCAGGGGGAATTTGATTCCTGTTATAGACATGAAATCTTATCTTTTCAATAGACCTACCAAAACCACAGCTCACACGAGAATGGTTGTTATTAATCAGATTGGTGGTCAAGTTGGTTTGGTGGTGGATGAGGTTTTTGGTCAAAAACACTTTTCCGCTGAGCAAAAGTGCGAAGTGCCGAATGATAATGATTCAGCATATAATTATGTTGAGAATGCATTTATGGAAGAAGAGGAAGTTTGGAATATATTAGATGTTGAGAAGCTAATCAATGACCCATCGTTTCAGAATGCTTCGGCGATATAAATAATAGAGAGAGTTAAAAGAAAGTAAAGAGAGTAAAATTATGAGTGTAACCTCTAATGATTTAGGCAGACATACCCGAACCCTGCCGGCTTGGCAAGTTGTAATCTTACTGTTATTGATTGTTGGGTTTATTGTCAATTCGATAATGTTGGACAATATAAATTCAAACCGAATTGAACATACTAGGGCGACCGATGATATTCAAATTAAGGCCCAACAGTTGGCTCAGCATGCGGTATTAGCAGCTTCCGGCGATCAGGCTTCATTTGATGATTTGAAAATTAAACGAGATTCGATTGCTACCAAAATCAACTCATTAAATGATGGTGATAAAGACAATAGATATCCTCGAGTTCCGGTTGCAGCGAATGATAGTTTAAATACTCTTAATAATTCCTGGTTCACAATACAGAGCAATGTTGATAAGATTCTTGATAAGCAGGTGCTTATTCAGGATATGAATGCGATTTATAATAAATTCGCATCTGAAATTCCTCTCTT
>JAGRJP010000202.1:1340-11378 GCA_020442665.1 Lysobacterales bacterium | reverse complement strand
GCTAATGGTGATGAGTTTTTTGGTTCGACAAAGATGTTAGTGGGGGCTCCATTCAGTGAAGACCACAAGGGAATCGTATATGAGTATCGTTTAAATCCTGATTATGATGGCATGAATGATTTTTACATCCTAAATCAAACAATCGTAGGAACAAACCGAACATCATACCCGTGGGATTTTGGTCGTTTTGGCACAAACATCAGCACTGATGGGCGAAGTCATACTGCAAGCAGTGATTCAAATTACATAGGTTCACATCGACGGGTTTTAACTCAGGAAACTCCTATTTTTGCTAATGGTTTTGGTAGTCCAATTCAACAACCTTAAGATTAAATACTAGTAAACTATTATTAGTAATTCGCTTTCAACAGGCGGTCAAGGAAGACCTCCCAGTCGATGAACTTTCGAAAACCTAAAATATTGATAGCAGGAATTCCGCTTCCTTCAATCAGATAGTAGCGATTATCATCAGTTTTAGAGTTTTTTAACCCGGTCATTTCACAAATCGAATTCCGAAGTTTGCACCCTATTCCCAATCTTTTGTATCTGAAACTATCAAAGAATCGTAAAAAACTCCTCGAAACAGCACCTTGAATGCCACCAATACTGGAAATATTATCAATCGCTCTTTGTGAAATCGTCTGTTTAATTTTCTTTGACCCGACGGACTCAACATAAGCCTCAAGCCGATCTGGCTTCCAGTTGGTAATACGCAAACCATTAACATAACCTTTAACAAGCCCTGTGATTTCACCAAAATCGAATGTACTGGTAATTTTCTGTAAGTTCAAGTCTTTAAAATTAACATCAGCGGCAATCACCGGAGCGATTCCAAATAAACGCTCCATTGATAAATTCGCAACGGTAATTTCTCCATCAAATGCTTGAAGTTCCAGCAAACCATCAAATGTAATGGTGTTTTCAACTTTCTTTAAACCGGGAATATTTCCTGAAATTGAACCTTTCATAATTGGCCATCCCATTTTTTCAGTAATTAATTCCAATGAAATTGGTTCAACTTCACCATCAAAATCAATGCTAATTAATGGGTTAAATATTTTTTCCAGCTTCAATCTGTTGATAACAATATTACCGTCAAATACCGGAATCACAGTATTTTCATCAAGAATGATATTTTCATCATTTGCCACAAATCCAATTTCAGAAGTTTTTATCGGCATCCCGGCAAGAAGTAAATCATCCCAACGAAGTATGGACCTGTGACTTGAGTTATTTCTTTGCCAATAGAGAGTGCCATTCAGATTATTTCCCTCGACTTTTTTCCTTTCCATTGCTATGTATGTTTCAATAATTTCAGCATGGAAACTTTCAGGCCACCCATTGGTAAATTCAACTCTGCCATTGGACTGACCTTCGATTCGCAAGCTTTTAACACCCAAAATCTCCATATAAGACTTAAGAAACACATTGTAAAATTTCTCTAATTTTTTGATTTCATAATCAATTTCAAAATTATTAAATGTAAAATCCGTAGAGTAAAAACCTAATGAAACAGCATCAGGAATTGTGATGTTTGATTGAAAATCATCAACATTCAACGACGAATCGAAGGTAATTTGATTCGATAATTGAATACCTTGCTTTGCAAAAGCCAGATAAATATCACCAAATAAAGCCTCTCCATTAAGTAAATCCGTATTTGAATCGATAATAATTTTATCGTTATCAATCTGAATATAAACCTGCCCAACAAACGAACAATCAGCTAAGACATTATTACCATCTTCCGATTCCCAGGAGAAACCCTCAAATTGATACTGCCCATTTAATTGAATGTTATTTGAAAAATCCAATTCCAATTGAGATGAAATATTTGCTGAAATAGATTTGAACTCATCCGAAACTGATGAAGTTGGTAATGATTTAAAAAGATTCTCAGCAGAGATATTTTTCATTTCAATACCTAAAATACTTTCAAGTTTGGAGTCATAATGAAATAGCAAAGTATTATCTTGGTTGCTTAAATCAAAAACATAATGATTTCTTAGAAAATCCAGCTCAGAGTTTATTTTAAATTTTAGAATATTCTCGTGAAATTCCAGCTCAATACTTCCGTCAGTGCATTGATGTACAGGATAAACCTGATTATTATTTTTACATTTATAAGAAATGTTTCTGACTTCATCATCAAGACTTGGAATATAGATTGCATCCGCAGAAATTAATAGATTATCGCCCGCTGTATATATCACACTCAAATTGCGAAATTGCCAATCTTTCGCCGATGAGTTAGGGCTGACAGATATTAGCATCAGTAAAATAGTGGTGATCTTGGCTAAGAACGGCATGCTTGAATTTTAAAATATATATAGGTACAATCTATTCAAATTGTATATTAATTTACAGGGAAAGGTAATTACTTATGAAAAAAAGCCCTCGAGTTTTAGTCGTGGATGACAATCAAATCAACCGTCAGTATTTTTCCATGGCTCTAAAAAAAATTGATTGCGATGTTCTTGTTGCTGAAAATGCCGCTTCTGCGATTGAGTGGGCAACATCAGAAAATTTTGACTTAATTCTTATGGATATTCGGATGCCGACCATGAGTGGAGATGTTGCAGCCAAAGAAATAAAAACACTTCCAAATCATAAAAATACACCAATTATTTCAACATCAGCAGAAGTTAGTCAAGAAACGCAAGCACCTGTTTTCTCAGATTTTCTGTTAAAACCAATTTCACCACAGCAACTTAAAGATTGTGTAGAAAAATATTTTGGTCATGCCCTAATTGATTCTGAGATTGATTCTGAGATTAATGTTTTCAATCGTCAGCAAGCGATGAAGTTTTGCTACAATGACGAATCGATTTTAGAAAAACTAATTGAAATGTTTCTCTCTGAACTTCCTGAAAAATTCAAACTGTTGCAATCATCAATATATTCTGAAAACTTCAAGGAAAGTTCCGATATTATCCATAAACTCAGAGGCTCTTGCCGAACTTGTGCAGCAAATGAACTAGATTCAAAACTTGAAGAATTGTCTGAAACCATAAAAACGGAAGATACTGTAATGATTGGCGAAAAATTCAAAATGGCGAAACAAGCACAACAAAGATGCATGTCATTGCTATCGGAAAAGTAGCAAACTGACCAATGCAATTGCTGAGACAATTATAACTGCAATGATATGATTTCCCGACTTCGTCGGACTATTTTCGTTTTTGGCTCGCCTGGATAAAGTTTCTAACAACTCCATGTCTTTCTCAGAAAGATCATGGTATTTAGTTTGATTGATTAGTTGCGGATCAGACACTGTCACACCGGCAAATTTATCTTTTTTGGTTTTCTCTGTATCTTCGTTACTCAATTCGGTCATTGGTTCTGTCAGAACCTCTTCATTCTGCATATGACCTGTCAAATTGTTCAAATGACGAACAACATTGGGTTGAGTCACACTATCACTATTTTCAGAGTTTTCATGGCTCAAAATAGTAATCAAGGTGATGTTATCCTTTCCATCATTATTCACAGCCGATTGAACCAAGTTTTCAGTTAGCTTTTGCAAATCTTTGGTTCGCTTGATTTTTGAGAAGATTGTTTCCTCCGGAACCATATCATACAAACCATCTGAACAAATCAATAGCATCTGGTTCTTTTCAAGTGTTCCGTGGTTGCAATGAACCTCTATTTTCTTACGCTCGATACCCAATGCTTGAGAAATAATATGTCTGTCAGGATGTGTTTCAACCTCTTGTAATGATAAATGACCACTTTCGATTAGCAATTCGACATAAGAATCATCTTTTGTGAGTAGTTTGATATTTTCATCCCAGAGATAAACCCGAGTGTCTCCGACCCAGGCAACTTTGTATTGATTCCCTGTAAACATCACTGCTGCTACCGTGGTTGCCATTCCTTGTTTACTACGATTGTATTTCTTTTCGGTAATTAAAAAATTATGGGCTGCCATTAGGGATTTTTTTATAGAATTTCCTGATTTAACACTATCGTGAATCACTTCGCAGGCTAATCGGGATGCCACTTCTCCTTTATCAAGTCCTCCGACTCCATCTGCAACCACATACAGCCCCAACTGTTCATCCACAAGGTATGAATCCTCATTAATTTTTCTTTGTCCAATATGTGTGGAAACGAAACTACTTAACACTCTAACTCACATCCCATATTGGTTTTCCTAAAATCCCAGAGAGTATTTCTGAATCTGTTTGGATTTGGGCATAGTTCCCGTGATCAACCAGATGAAAACGGCTGCTATCACCTAAAACCAAATTAATTTCATAACTACTGTACGAACCATTTTTGGATCGAACCCTTTCGGAAATAATTTGAATTGCATGAACTTCGTTAAAGTAAATAACTCTTTGTTTATCTTGTTGATTTCCAGCTAGTTTGGGTTGATTTTTGCCTTTCCAAATCATTCCCATTGATGAATCAAAATAGATAGGTGTTCCCATTGTTCGGTATAAAAAGAACGAGGCTACAGTAAAAATCAGACCGACAAAAAGAAAAAACAGTGCAACAACTTCGCCTGAAAGCAAAGCAATCAGACCACCAATTGAAACTCCTGTCCCTATAACGCCAAACAATCCGGTAAATATAATTCCTCCTTTGGAAAGTTGGAATGCATATTGGCTCGGAGACTTTTGTTTCAGAATATTGGTTTTAAAATTAGCACCGCCGGATTTCATCGGAGTCCATTCAACTTTCTCTGTCATTGGGTCGTTAAAACGACTTAAATCCATTCGCGCAATCTGTGCTTGTTGCATTTCGCGAATTTTGGTTTCCAGCTTTTGCTTTAATTTATCAAACATGCAAACCCTATTATAATATCCGTATTAATTATTCTTGATCTTTATTGAAATCATCCAGATATTGCTCAAGCAATTTTCCGGCGACATTGATTAAATCATGATCAGTGACGATTCCAACCAGTTTATTTTTATCGACAACCGGCAAACATCCGAGTTTGTTTTCCCGCATTAATCGAATCGCATCCACCGTGAGCATTCCGGGTGGTGCGGTGATTGGGTTTTGTTTCATTACATCTTTAACAGCCGCCGGTTCACTTGAGTTAGAACGCCCTCTGGCAACCTCTCGGAGAATGGCTCTGTGAGAAATCAAGCCGACAATTTGTCCTTCATCGTCTTCAACAGGAACATGACGAACATGTTTCCAGTCCATAATACTGGCTGCTAAATCCAGTAAATCATCAGGACGAACCGTAAACAATTCCTCTGTCATAAACTGCCCCAATCGCATAAAAGTGGCACGCCAATCCAGTTCTTGTGTGGCTCTGGCAAGTTCCCACTTATGAACAGGTTCGTCTGTTTTTTGATTAACTATCATTTCTGAAGTAATAAATCTTACTTTTTCATCCGGTAAAATAGCGGGATCCATTTCGGTAATTGATTTAATCGCCCATTTGGCTCCGGTCATTTTTGACTTTGTGCGTTCTTCAATCACACCTAGGTAACGATCAATATCCTGTTGATCCAAACCTTCTTGCAACAAACCATCTTCAGCAATTGGAAGTAATTCATCAAGGATTAAATCCGAAGCGGTAATTACTTTATGATCTAACCAGTGGAATTTAGCTTCCAAACCGATTCTACAAGAATTCAAGAAGTTGTTGGCAACATCTGAAAACCTTAAAACTTTGGTAATGTCTTCGTATTTATTCGACATCCCCACCATTAATCCGGTAAAAAACGCCGCATTGGCAACTTCATCTATCACACTCGGACCTGATGGTAATACACGGTTTTCAATGCGAAGATGAGGAACATTATCAACAACACCATAGCAAGGTCTGTTCCAGCGATAAACGGTTCCGTTGTGTAGCATTAATGCCCGAAGTTTTGGTGTGATGCCTTTTTCCAGCATGCCGACCGGATCTTCATCAAAATCAGCGGTTAAAACCACAGGAAAACGAGAGACATCTTCCCTGAAAATATCAGTCACGGAATTGACCCATTCTCTTCCAAAATGCACTCTCGGCAACATTCCCCTTTGTTGCAAAGTATCTGAGCGCGTATCTACTGAGTTTTGGAAAACTGCAATTCGAGATTCATGCCATAAACGATAATGATGGATGAGACCAGAGTTGACTGAGGTGGACATCACCGGTGCAGTAATCGCCTGAGCAATATTGTACTTGTGAACAAAATCATCACTGCTGACTTGCATATGCACCTGAAAACTGGTGTTTAATGCTTCCAGCATAAAACTATCATGAGTAACAGATAATTCATCTATCCCTCTAATATTTAAACGAAAATTCGTGCCTTTGAGATTTTTTAATGTTTCATTCAACTCAAAATAACGATCAATCGGAACCATATTGTCAAGTGTTAAATCCAATTGTCGAATCGTTGGCAAAATTCCTGTTAATACTATCTGAGCCCCGTGTTTTGATGCTGCTGTTCGAGCTATCAGCATCACTTCGTTGATTTCTTTTTCGAGTTCTCTGAAACAACTCCCTTTTAGTTCGTTGGGCGTTAAATTGGCTTCCATATTAAATTTGCCAATTTCATAAGTGAAACGTGGATCAGTGATGTCTTTGAGAATTTCTACCGATTTACATGCCGGCGAATAGTTTCTATCAACCAGAACCATTTCCTGCTCGGCTCCGATTCGGGTGATTCCTGATTCAATCATTCCTTGATCAATCATCATTTCAAGTGCAGTCAAATCATTTAGCAAAGCACGCATAAATCTGCGATTATGCTTTTTGGAATGCTCAGTTGAGATGTTCATTTCACCCATAAGACCCTACCCTCTTTAATACAATTTATATACCCACGTCAGCAAACCGGACAACATTAACCAATTGATGATTACCAATGGAACACCTACTTTTACAAAATCAGAAAATTTATAACCTCCGGCATTCATCACCAACAAATTCGTTTGATAAGCCATAGGAGTAGCATAACTCATATTAGCCCCAAATAAAACTCCTAAAACAAATGGTTCCACAGGCATTCCCAGAGTTTGAGCAATACTGACCGCTATTGGTGTCCCAATAACAGCAGCTGCATTATTGGAGACAACATTTGTCATGACTGCCATAGAAAAAATTAAGATTGCCAATACAACACCCGGAGAGAAACCCGAAGTACTGGCAACAAACAGGCTCGCCAGATAATCAGCTCCTCCGGTCTGAATCAATGCCACACCCAAAGCCAGAGACGCCACAATGATAAAGATCACCTGCGCACTCAGTGCTGCTGTTGCATCTTTCCAGCGGAGACACCCGGTAACAATTAGCACCAAACACCCCACAACAGAACTGACAACAATTGGCAAAACGCCAAATGCTGCCAATCCAACAATTAATCCCATCACAGTTAATGCGATAGGTGCTTTTGAGGTATGTGGCAATTCTTCACCACCATCTAGCACCAGAAGTTCACCAGTAGCTTTGACCTCGCGAATCGCTTTTTGAGTTGCCTGAACCAACAATACATCACCCGGCATCAATATGGTGTCCTCCACACCCTTAGAGCGTGCTTGTTTAGTTTTACCATGTGAGTGAACGGCTAATAAAGTCAATCCATATTTAAAATTCAAACGAGCATCTGCGATTCGGACCCTGTCAAGTGTCGAACCTCGGGTAACAACAACTTCGGCAATACTCTGATCTCCCGCACTTAAGGGATGTTCTTCATCAACCTCATCTTTCCCGGCAAATAACTGACCACCTAGTTCGAGTTCAAATTCTCTCAAGTTATCAGAGGTATCTTTTACAACCAAACGGTCTTTGGCTTTAACAATCACATCCGGCAATGTCGCAATGGATAAGCTTCCGGAACGAATAATTCTTTCAATATTGATTTCACCACCGGCTTTTTCACGAATATTGGCAAGCGTGGCTCCATCAGCAAATCCACCCTCTTTGATTTCTATTTCAGCAGTAAAAACTCGGGGTGAAGTGTCTTGTAATGGTGGTGAGCGGTCGGGAACCATTCTCGGAACCAATAGCCATAAATACAAAATAGCTACAACACTGGTAATTGTTACGGGCATGATAAAATCAAACATTCCAAACTCAGGAACACCCAAATCCTCAGCAACCTTAACAACTAAAAGGTTTGTTGAAGTACCAATTGTTGTCGCCATTCCACCAAGTAAGGTTGCCAGCCCCATCGGCAACAACGTACCGGAAGGAGAACGACCCGTTCTCAAAGCGACATTGACCAAAATTGGAAGTAACAAGACCACAATCGGTGTATTGTTCACAAAAGCACTGAGAATCGCACCTGTAAGCAATGTCAAAAGCAAACTAAATGACGGGCTTATCCTCCATAATTTGGCAAGCATCCGGCCAATTGGCTCCATCGCACCGGTACGGACGAGCGCCTGACCGGCGACCATGAGAGCAGAAACCGCAATCAAAGCCGAGTTTCCAAAGCCTGCAAAAAACTCTTTAGTGCTAAAAATACTTCCATCAGGCAACTGATAAGGGAACAGTTCAAAGCCGAGAATCAAAGCACATAAAATAAACAAACTGGAAGTTTGTAAAGGAATATTTTCTCTGGTAAACAGTATTAACGCCAACAATGTCAGCAATAAAACAGCCATAGTGTGTGGTTCAGGAGAACTCACAACAACAGTAGTATCAATCATTATTTAACGTACAAACCAGTGTATTTCTCGATGACTAAGTTTAGCATGAGTTCATAACTAAAATGAAATTTTAATTTTCAAATGCAAGGAATTGCTTTAGAATAATTCGGCAAAATATATATAAAAAAATTGGGAGAAGAAAATTGGACATAGCAAAACCATGGTTGAAATCCTATCCGCCCGGAGTGCCGGAATTTATTGAAAGTGTTCCTTATAACTCAGTGGCAGAAATGCTTGAGGACGCCTGCAAAAAACATGCAGACCGAACGGCTTATGTCAATTTTGGTAAGAGAATAACTTACAAACAACTCGATGACATGAGCCAAAACCTGGCTGCCTATTTACAATCAAAACTTGAAAAAGGCACTGCTGTTTCAATCATGATGCCAAATGTCATGCAGTATCCTGTTGCAGTATTGGCAATTTTGCGAGCAGGAATGGTTGTGACAAATACGAACCCTTTATATACAGCCAGAGAGTTAAAGCACCAACTCAATGACTCTTCGGCAAAAGCAATCATCGTAATGGAAAATTTTGCCCATACCTTGCAGGAAGTAATTGATGAAACACCTGTGAAAGAAGTGATAACAACCCAACTTGGTGACTTATTGGGTTTTAAAGGAAAAATCATGAACTTCATGGTTAAAAAAGTCAAAAAAATGGTTCCACCATTTACTTTGAATAAAACCATTACATTCAATCATGCAGTTTCAAAGGGCTCTAGTCTCAACTTCACGCCTGTGAAAACCAATTTGGATGATTTGGCATTTTTGCAATATACCGGCGGTACGACCGGAGTTTCCAAAGGTGCGATGCTGACTAATAGCAATATGGTTTATAACGTAGAGCAAGTCAAAGCATGGAATCAAGGCAGTCTCAAAGAAGGCGAAGAAATTGTCATCACAGCTTTGCCGCTCTATCACATTTTTGCTCTCAATGCGAATTGTCTGTTATTTGCCCAGTATGGAGCTAAAAATATATTGATTACAAACCCGCGCGATATGCCGGGATTTGTAAAGGAATTAGCCAATCATAAATTTACTGCTTTAACCGGAGTGAATACTTTATTCAATGGATTATTGAACACTCCCGGATTTAAAGATTTGGATTTCAGTCGATTTCGATTTGCGCTCGGTGGTGGAATGGCCGTGCAAAAGGACACCGCAACACGTTGGAAAGAAACGACCGGAGTTACACTTATTGAAGCCTATGGCTTAACAGAAACCTCACCGGCAGCCTGCATGAATCCGGCAAATCTCAAAGATTATAATGGCATGATTGGTTTGCCAATATCTTCAACTGAATGCGACATCAGAGATGACAATGGCAATTCATTACCTGTTGGCGAATCCGGCGAGCTTTGCATCCGTGAACCTCAGGTTATGAAAGGTTATCTGAATCGTCCCGAAGCCACTGCTGAAACCATTG
>JAGRJP010000202.1:0-1244 GCA_020442665.1 Lysobacterales bacterium | reverse complement strand
ATGTCTATCCCAATGAAATTGAAGATGCAGCCTGTTTACACCCTCACATTGTTGAATGTGCAGCAATTGGAATTGCCGATGAAAAATCAGGCGAGGTTGTGAAACTATTTGTTGTCGCCAGTTCAGAGATTTCGGCTGACGATGTCATCTCACATTGTCGTGAAAACCTAACCGGTTATAAAGTACCAAAACACGTTGAATTCCGCGATGAGTTACCAAAATCGAACGTCGGCAAAATTCTTCGTAAAGACTTGAGAGAATAAAATAAAACAGATGAAAGCACTAGTGAAAAAACATCCAAAACAAGGAATTTGGATGGAAGATGTTCCCATGCCGCTTGTCGGACATAACGATGTTCTGATAAAAGTCGAAATGACAGCCATTTGCGGAACTGATTTACACATTTACAACTGGGATGAATGGTCTCAAAAAACAATCAAACCACCTATGACCATTGGTCACGAATTTGTCGGGAATATTGTTGAACTGGGAAGTGAAGTTCAAGGCTATGAAATTGGACAAAGAGTCAGTGCAGAAGGTCATATCACCTGTGGTGTTTGTCGTAATTGTCGAGCCGGAACGCCACATTTATGCCCAAACACTGTTGGCATTGGAGTCAATAGGGATGGCGCATTTGCTGAGTACATTTCTGTTCCTGCGAAGAATCTTTGGCCGGTTCACAAAGATATTTCTTCGGAATTAGCAGCATTCTTCGATCCCTATGGAAACGCTGCTCATTGTGCATTGGAATTTGATGTCATTGGTGAAGATGTTCTGATTACCGGTGCCGGTCCTATCGGCATAATTGCCGCCGGAATCTGTAAACATGTTGGAGCACGCAACGTAGTAATCACCGATATCAACAACTATCGTTTGGATTTAGCAAAAAAAATTGGCGCTGACCGCACTATTAATGTCACTCAGGAACGACTCGCCGATGTCATGAAAGAAATGAACATCACCGGATTTGATGTCGCATTAGAAATGTCCGGAAATCCGCACGCATATAATGATTTGCTCAAATCCATGTATCACGGCGGTAAAATTGCATTACTTGGGATTTTGCCTCGTTCCACACAAATTGATTGGGATGAAATCATTTTCAAAGGTCTGAAAGTTCATGGAATTTACGGGCGTAAAATGTTTGAAACCTGGTATAAAATGACACAAATGCTTCGTACCGGTTTTGACTTATCCAAAGTTCTCACCCATGTGATTGATATCGATGATTTTCAAACCGGCTT
>JAGRJP010000201.1 GCA_020442665.1 Lysobacterales bacterium | reverse complement strand
TTTATCTGATTTGATGCTCATAGTACAATCCTGTTAAATGCTGTGTAATTTCAATTCCGGTGCGGATCTGTTTAAGTTAACCGGAAAAGAAGCCAGTGTTTGTGCGACTTTCATGGCTATTTTCAAACCGATTTGAGAAACTTCAGAGTCATTTCCCCAAACTTTTTCAGGCTTTCCTTCATCCATTTGTTCACGAATATTTATGTTTAAAGGAAGCTGTCCTAGAAGTTGAGTAGAAAACTTTTCCTGCATGCGCTGTCCCGCGCCTTTACCAAAAATTTCAAACTCGTGATTGCAGTTCGGACAATGAAACAAACTCATATTTTCAATTACTCCTAATACTGGCAACTCGACTTTTTTAAACATATTAAAAGCCTTTTGTGCATCAATCAATGAAATATCCTGAGGTGTAGTCACTATTACTGTGGCAGTTACCGGAATTTTTTGCACCATTGTTAGCTGAATATCGCCGGTTCCGGGTGGTAAATCAATCAGCAAATAGTCAATATCGCCCCAACGAGTTTCTTCCACCATTTGCATCAATGCACGAGTAATCATCGAGCCCCGCCAGATTGCCGGAGACTCTTCGTCAATCATGTAACCCAAAGACATGCTTCGGATTCCATTGGCATTTACAGGAATGAAACTTTTATTATCCGGTGAACCCGGTTTGCCGTAATCTCCCAGCATTCTGGGCATACTAGGACCGTAAATATCAGCATCCAGAATTGCCACTTTGGCTCCAAGTTTTTGCAGCGATTTGGCCAACATGACTGTGACGGTGGATTTGCCGACACCACCTTTTCCCGAAGCAACTGCAATAATATTTTTAATTCCATCAATAGGCTCAATCCCTTGCTTGGTTTTGTGAGGTGCGATTTTTGACGAAATTTTTAAATTCTGGATTTCACAACCTTGCAACGAGCTTGATATTTGTTGCTCGAATCCTTCAAAGGGAAATCTGAAACTGAGTTCGGAATCATTTAACTCAAACTGAGAATGATAGTTTAATTGAGTTAGTGGATTGATACACTTATCAATACAATTGGTTTGATTATTCATTATTTAATACTTTGTTTAATAAATTCTTTGTGGATGGATCCATTTCCATAGTTGGCGACGTGCCATTTTCAATTTGATTAACTATTTCACAAGCCAGTTTTTTTCCTAATTCAACACCCGGCTGATCAAAACAATTGATATTCCAGATGACTGCCTGAGTATAAACCATGTGTTCGTAAACAGCCAATAACTGTCCCAGTGTAAATGGCGTCAGCTTTTTCATTAAGATGACGGTGCTTGGACGATTCCCGGGGCAACTATTTGAGTTTTTCTCAGAACGATTACCTCTTAATAGTGCGGCAGATTGTGCCAGCATATTTGCTAATAAAAAGGTTTGATTGCGATCGCCTTTTTCCATAACACCAATAAAATCAATCGGCAAGCTGTCTTTACCTTGATGAAACGCCTGGAAAAAAGCATGCTGTGAAAGCTGTCCATGTTCACCAAAAATAAATGGTGAAGTCGAATAATCGACAATATCGCCGTTATTGTCAACCATTTTTCCGTTGCTTTCCATCATCAATTGCTGCATCCATGCTGAGATGTTGCTGAGTCTGGAGTCATAAGGAATGACTGCATAAGCAGGCAAGTTTACAAAATTTCTGTACCAGATTGACATTAATGCCATGATGACGGGTATATTCTCATGAAACGGAGTGTTTTGAAAATGATTGTCTGTATGTTCTGCACCGGCAAGAAAATTATTAAAATTGCTTTTCCCTATTGCCATTAGCAAAGGGAATCCAATTGACGACCAAACAGAAAAACGACCACCTATGCTGTTATCAAAAGGCATGATGTGGGATTCCGGTACGCCCAATTCTTTTGCTTTTTCAATATTGGTTGTAGCAATCACCAAAGACTGTTTTATTTTGTCAGGTTGGTAATCTTCATACGAATTCAGTAGTTTGATGATGGATTTAGTGTTTTTTTTGGTCTCAATAGTCCCTAAACTTTTTGAACTGATACAAAACAGAGTTTCCGCGATATTAATATTTTGCAGAATAGACTGTAAATTTGATGTGTCAACACTTGCAAAATAATAAACTTTAATATCATTTTTGGTTTGCTGGTTACTTAAGGCATCTATTGCCAATCGCGGTCCCAGATAAGAACCTCCGATGCCGATATTGACGACATTTTTTATTTTCTTACCAAAACCGCTGAGCCATTCGCCACTGAGATATTTATCGGCAATATTAAACATGATCTCACGATGGTTTTTAAAATCATTCGGAGATTCAGTTTTTCGGGTAATAACATGTGATGCTGGTTTGTTTTCAGATTGATTAACAATGTCTCCGGCAAACAAGGAGTTGATTTTTTCCTTAAGAAGAGCTGAGGTCGCCAGATTTTTTAGTTCGTCAAGGATTTGAGTGGTTAGCCAGTTCTTGGAGAAATCAAAGTATAACTCATCAAAAGCAAAGCTGAATTGCTTCGTTCTCTCTGGGTTACTTGCAAATAGTTCTTGCAAATCTCTGAAAGAAGAATCTTTGCCTAACTTTTCCAGATTTTTCCATTGTTTGGTGAATTTTGGGTTCATGCCACTTGTAAGGAATAATAGCTTCGGTATTTTATGAAATCAGCGTTTATATTACCAGCAAAAAAAAACCCATCTGCTCCGAGATGGGTTTGAATAAGCTATATTTGTTTAGTACCTAATATGTTTTAGTTGCCCTGCATAGGTTTTGTAGATGGAGAATGAAAGAACCTTCTTCAAAACTTGAGTCTATATTAACAGCCGATTTGTTTTTTTGCAACTACTGGGTCACTGTAATGGCAAAAATGTAGCAAAAATAATACGAAAATTAAAAATGTTGCATATTTACAACTTTTTAATCTCAAGTTCGCTATTTTTGAGGACATCATCACATATAAAATCGCTTAGATTTCCTTTATTTGGAATATTTAGTTGTGGATTGAGCTCATAAAGTGGAATCAAAACAAATTTTCGTTCCGTGATATAGGGATGTGGAATAGAAAGATGTGGTTTTTCTACAACACTATCGCCATAAAGCAAGATATCGATATCAATAATACGAGGTCCCCATTTCTCTTTTCTGACTCTTCCCATGCCACTCTCAACTTTTAGAAGTTTTTCTAGCAGTTTCTCGGGGCTGAGCTTGGTTTTGATTTTGATAACAGAGTTAATAAAATCATTTTGATTCGTATTTCCCCATGCCTTCGATTGATATAGGCTTGATTCCTCAATGACCTTAGTGTGTTTAATCTGGTGAATTTTGGTGATAGCAAGTTTAACATTGGAAATTGAGTCTCCGATATTGCTGCCCAAGCCAAGATATCCGATTATCTTTTTTTTTGTCTTCTTTTTGGTAATATCAGTTCTCTTTGCTTGGTTTTTGATAATGTTTGAATGTGAGTCCACCAGTCACAAAGTTTCTGGATATGTTTACTTTCTCCTTTGCGCAGTAATAAAAAGTCATAAGCGGCGCGGAAACGAGGGTTTTCCAAGGTCGCAAATACTTTCTTCCCTCTGATGACATCAAATCGCAATTGCAGCATCCATATATTACGAATACCGATTTGGATGATTTTTGGAATTGTAATTTTATGACGACACATTTCAAAGATTTCGTTGGTTGCTATCGTATATTTTTCATAATTCGACTTTTTCTGAATGTGTTCGGCTTTAAGCTCAAGCAAAGGCCAGAGAAAACAGGCAAAAAGAAAAATAGGTGTTACGCTTTTGCCATGTTTGATTCTCGCATCGGTACTTTTCAGGGCATTTTGAATGAACTGCATATTGTTATCGTTGTATGTGATAGCATCACTCGCATGAGGGAAAATATACGGAAAAATCTTAAATTGATTGAGTAAACGATATGCATCAACTGCGTTTCCACAATGAAATAGTTTTACCAATTCGTCAAAAAGCCGAATTAAAGAGACATTACTGATGGTTTTGTATTCTTTAAGAAAAGCCTGTTGCATTTCCTCGGTCATTTGTAAACCAAGTTTTGCCTGAAAGCGAATGGCTCGAATCAGTCTCACTGGATCTTCTATAATCCGGATGCTGTCATTATCGCCAATAAAACGAAGTTTCGATTTTTGAATGTCCTCAACTCCACCGCAATAGTCGAGAATATTACCGTTTTCGATGTCAAAATATAAAGCATTACAACTGAAATCACGGCGTGTTGCATCTTCCTCAATATTGCCATAAACATTATCACTAATGATATGACCCTTAACAGCTTTGTGTTTGACATTCTCGGCTTTGCCACGATAAGTCGCTACCTCAAATAATTCACGATTGTGATAAACGTGGGCCAGTTTGAAGCGCCTGCCAATGATTCGGCAATCTTTCTTAAAAACATGTTTTATTTGCTCAGGAGTGGCATTGGTCACAATATCAAAGTCTTTGGGATGCATTCCCAATAATAAATCACGAACGGCTCCGCCGACAATATAAGCCTCAAATCCTTCATCCAGTAATTGGGTAATAATCACTCGTGCAGAGGGAGATATTTCCTCGACGCTGATTCCATGCTGAGCAATATTGTAGGTTTGAAGTTTGATTTTTGTCACTATTTGTTTAAACTCTGAACTTGAAATACTTTACCATTTGCTAATATAAGGCGATAATACTGCGTTGTATTGATTTAACTGTTGAAATTGCACTTTTAAAGGATGCAAGTTTAACATTTTTGTTAAAAATTTGGAGAAATAAATGACTTTTGTTGTAACTGAAGCATGTATTAAATGTAAATATACGGACTGTGTAGAAGTGTGCCCGGTGGACTGTTTTCATGAAGGCCCTAATTTTTTGGTTATTGACCCTGAAGAGTGTATTGATTGTACATTATGCGAGCCTGAATGCCCGATTGAAGCAATTTATCCGGAAGACGACTTACCTGAAGGTCAGGAACACTTTTTGGAACTCAATGCCGAGTTATCTGAAAAATGGCCTGTAATTACCCACATGAAAGATGCACCGGAAGATGCTGATGAGTGGGCAGAGGTTCTGGATAAACTTCATTTATTGGAAAAATAATATCAAACTGAGCTGAGAATCTCGTCGCTGATTTTCTCGGCTATCATAATTGTTGGTGCGTTGGTATTTCCCGAAACTAAAGTTGGCATTATTGACGCATCGACCACACGCAAATTTTCGATTCCATGAACCCTGAGTTTGCCATCAACGACTGATAATTCATCGTTGCCCATTTTGCAGGTTCCAACCGGATGATAAATTGTTTCAGCTTTATTGCGGATGAACTCTTCGATTTGTTTTTCGGATTGAATGTCATCGCCGGGGAAGATTTCCTTATCACGAAGTTCATCAAAAGCCGATGCTGAGAAAATCTGTCTTTGGATTTCAAAACCTTTTTTCATGTAATTCCAATCATTCGATTCCGTCAGATAATTGGCATAAATTTTAACCGGCTGATGAGGATTGTTAGAGGCCAGTTCCAGCTTTCCACGACTTTCCGGACGAAGATAACACATATGCAGCGTATAACCATTGCCTTTCATGCGGTTTCGACCATGGTCATCCAGAATTGCAGGAACAAAGTGAAATTGTAAATCCGGCCATTCTTCATTATTGAGGTCTGTCTTTAAGAAACCACCGGCTTCGGCTGCATTGGATGTTCCGGGACCGGACTTAAAGAGATAATATTGCATCCCGGCTTTAATTTCGCACAGCGTATCATAAGTGATTTTTTGGTTGCATGATTGCACCAGACAAACATCAAGGTGATCTTGTAAATTCATACCAACTCCTTGAAGATCATGCTGGGTTTTAATGTTGTGTTTGGATAAATCCTGAGTACGTCCAATACCCGAAAGCATTAACAACTGCGGAGAATTTAACGCACCGCCACTGAGAATCACCTCTTTTGAAGCAAAAACACTCTGCGTCTTGCCTGATCTGATCACTTCGACACCTTTGGCTGTGTTTTTCTCCAAAAGAACTTTTTGGCAATAGGATTTCGTCCAAATTGTTAAATTATCCCGACTTTTGACTGGCGATAAATAGGCTTGAGCGGAAGAATTTCTGCTGCCGTTATTTTGCGTAACTTGATAAAAACCAAAACCTCTTTGTTTGCTGCCATTAAAATCATCTGTGATATTGTAACCACTTTCTTCACAGGCTTGTAAGAAAACATCGGATAGAGGATTGTGATATTTCAGGTCGGAGACATTCAGATAACCGGAATTACCATGATATTCATTGATGATGCGATGATTGTTCTCGCTTTTTTTGAAATAGGGTAGAACATCCTTGAATGACCAGCCGTGATTTCCTGAAGATTCCCACAAGTCATAATCTTTTTTATGCCCGCGACAATAACACATGGCATTAATCGAACTGGAGCCACCCAATACTTTTCCGCGTGGCCAGTACAATTTGCGGTTATTGAGTTGAGCTTCCGGTTCTGTGTAATAGCCCCAATTTAAAGAGTTGATGTTAACCAGCTTGGAAATTCCGGCGGGCATGTGAATGTATGGATGCCAGTCTTTGCTGCCTGCCTCAATAAGCAGAACTTTGCAATCGGGATTCTCTGATAATCTGTTTGCCATGACACAACCGGCAGACCCACCGCCGACAACGATATAATCAAATGTTAATTTTGTCATTCCACTAATCAATTCTATAAAGTGGATATTTTACAATAGTGTTGAGGATTAAAAGGGTTTTGGAATTATAAATTGTTAAAAAGCTGATAGTTATCAAATTGAATTTCGGCTTTGAGGGACAGGAATTGGCTCTTCATCGTGATTGGCAAAAATTTGTTTGGCAATTTTGATAAATTTAGACTCAGAGTGATGAATCCCCAAGTTCTTTGCCATCAAATAGTGAGCACCAATATTTTCTATTTCGAATTCCTTGCCAACAACCTTAAATCCGGCTTTTTTGTAGAATTTTGCGGCATTGGTTCGAGCGTTACACCAGATGACATCGGCTTTTTCATCAATGGCATGATTGATACAGGTTTGCAGAAGTTGCATACCAATGCCCTTGCCTTGAAATTCAGGCAGAACAGCCATTCCGCGAACTCTCCATGATTGCTTGAGGGCAAAATCAGGATGTTGTTCTTTATAAATTGATGCGGCACCAACTGTTTTAGATTCAATAAACGCAGCGAAGTGCTTGGTGTGTTTGAATACATCTTCGGGATAATAGCAGTTAGAAAGAGGTTGATTAGGTCTGAGAACCTGAGAACGGATGGCAATCAATGGCTCAAGAGGTGATTGTTCAATCACAGTTTCAATCACTGCTTGCCTCAGCGGTTGCATCGTGTGGATGAAGGCTTTCGTGGTGGTGAACTCTCAACCAGAAGCCATCGAGATCGTCTTGTTGTTGCAATGCATGTTTTATTCTTCTGGCAGCATCTTCGCAAAACAATAAGTTTTTGCCATTTAATCGAGCAAACTCCTGTTCGTCTTCACGTTTGACCGCAGCTTGAACAACGGTTTGCAGAGATTCTTCAACGATATCAATGTATTTTTGGAGCGGAATCTGCCGGCAATCATTTTTTAAAATGGTTCTGACATGGGCCGTTGATCTCTGAGCATGTGGTGTGGCATTGATTCCTTGTTCGCTGCCAATCCATGCCAATACTTCGTCAAAGTTTAAATCCTTAGGGGAAAAATTATTTTTAAAATTTTCCTGAATCAGTGTTCTGGCAAGAGCCGCCGAACAAGGACAAGTACTTGAATAGGTCACACTAAAGTCCAGTTCGATATGTTTGATTTCATCTTTTTCTCGAACTAATAGCAAACTCACAGGATAACTTCTCCATCCGGAATTATCACTAACAAGAGCTTTGCGACGAATCAAGGCATCAAAATCCACTTCAACCAGAGCGTTTTGACTCATTTCTGAATGAGATTGCAGGAACTGCTCGGTGAGTTGTGACAATGTTTGAAAATCAATAGACTGATGTGAGAAGACTTCATCACATGCCAGATAAAGTCTCGACATGTGAATTCCGCGTTTGCTTTCATCATCCAGGCTGACTTCTGCACGCACTCGTGCAACCGACGGAGGAATTTCTGTGTCTGCATTGATACAAATCGGCATTTCAATATCCGACATACCAACCCATTGCAATGTTCCGGCAACTTTGGCTTTGACATCGGCTGCAACATCAGGAAGTGTACAAATGTTTTGTCGCGTTTTATCTAACAATTTACTAATCCGCTATTAAAAAGTCTTTTGGCATCATTGCCAATTATAGAAGATATGGTCACAATATGATGCTTTAAAGCAAAGATTAAGATATTTTATTAAAAAACATAAAATTTTACATGTTAAAATAAAGATGTGACGAAGTTCACATTTTTGCCGGAACTTTGTTAAGCTAAGTTTCAAACTATTTGTTGTATTATGCACACTTGGAGTTGAAAACTATTTTAAAATCAACTGAATCACGATGGTTTAGTGGTGTTTTTAGGTGAAAGTCATGAAAAAATTTGGTCATTATGAGGTCACAGCCGAACTCGGAAGAGGTGGTATGGGTGTTGTTTATAAAGGATTTGAGCCATCTTTGAACAGAAAGGTTGCAATCAAATGTCTTGCAAAACATTTGCTTGATGATAAAGATCTTGTGGAACGCTTCACGCGTGAGGCAAAAGCAACAGCTGCATTGAATGATCCGAATGTGATTCAGATTTATTACATTGGCGAAGAAGAAGGGCAACCATTCTTTGCAATGGAATACATAGAAGGGCGCTCATTGGATGATTTGCTAAAAGGTGGAAACACACTTTCAGTCAGCCATGCCAAAAATATACTCAAACAAGCATGCAGTGGTTTGGAAGCTGCACATAAAATTGGTTTGGTTCATCGTGACATCAAACCGGCAAACATGATGATTACCAATGATGGAACACTAAAAATTGTTGATTTCGGAATTGCCAGAACACGCGAATACGGCGATAAACTCACGAATACAGGAGAATTTGTTGGTACGCCTGGATATTTATCACCGGAAGTTTGTATCGGTAAAGAGGTTGATGCCCGTTCTGATATTTTTTCACTCGGTATTGTATTTTATGAAATGCTTGCCGGAAAAGTTC
>JAGRJP010000200.1 GCA_020442665.1 Lysobacterales bacterium | reverse complement strand
GATGATGGTTTGACTGTTTTCCGTAATTCGGGTGCAACCTTGATTGACATTCTGGATAATGATTCTGATCCTGACAATGACACTTTGACAGTAACAAATGTAATTCAACCTGCAAACGGAACTGTAGTCAATAACGGAACATCTCTGACTTATACACCAAATAATGGCTATGTTGGTATCGATACTTTCCAATACACAGTTGATGATGGTAATGGTGGACAAGCAACTGCAACCGTTTCAGTTGAGGTTTTAAATAATGCTCCGGTCGCTGTTGATGATACAGCAATTGCGGTTGGCTCTGAACAATTAATTATAGACATTTTATCCAATGATTCTGATAGTGATGGTAACTCATTAACCACAGAATCCGTCTCTCACCCAACAAATGGTATTGTTGTTATCAATCCTGATGGTTCTGTAACCTATCAGGCTAATGAAGACTTTGTCGGCACAGATACATTCACTTATATAGTTGCTGATGAAGATGGAACGACTGCAAGTGCCACAGTGACAGTAACTGTTGAATCTGATAATAATGCACCTGCAGCTATCGATGACCTCTATCTGGTTTCCTGGGGCGGTTCACTGGATTTCAATCCTATGGAAAATGACAGCGATGCGGATGGCGATGCAATTAGCTTGGTTTCAGTCGATACTTCAACATTAAATGGAACTCTAGTTGTTCATGAAGATGGTAGTATGAGTTATCAAGCACCGGGATACTTTAGTGGCAATGACATTTTTACATACACAATTGTTGATAGTAACGGAGCTACTTCAACGGCTACAGTGACAATGTGTGTCGGTGACTAAGTCATGGATGATGCTTTTCTTAAACTGAAAACAAAATACCAATCCACATTTCCGGCGAAAGCCACCGAAATAAAAACAGCATGGGAAGAAAAGGATTTCTCCCGTTTGGGTGCCGCCTTACATAAGCTAAAAGGCTCAAGCGGAAGTTATGGGTTTAATGAACTCAGCTCTCTGTGTGAACAGGCTCAAAGTTTAATTCATAACGAATTACCTGATAACACGGAGAACATTACTGTCGTTCTCAATAAAATTTTTCAAATTTTAATATAGCCAATCGAAGCTCTGAAATTGTAAAAGACTGATAATTGATTATTCAACATATTGAATAATTCGTCTTTTCAGCATACTATCTCAAGTATCTTACTACTTTGGTATCTGTTATGTTCCGAAAAATTTTATTGAGTTTCATTGCTGCCGCTTTATTATCTTCCTGTGCAACATCTCCAATGGGAAGAAAGCAATTCATCCTCATTGGCGACGCTGAAATGAATCAGATGGGTGTTACCTCATTTCAAAAAATGAAAACATCTTCAAAAATTTCTACAAATCAGCAAGCACAAAGATATGTCCAATGTGTATCTCAAGCAATAATCAACGAGCTTCCGGATTCATGGAAACAACAAGCATGGGAAACAGTTGTATTCGAAGATAACAGCGCTAATGCTTTTGCACTTCCCGGTGGAAAAATCGGAGTGCATACCGGATTACTCAATGTTGCAAAAAACCAAGATCAACTGGCAACAGTTATCGGTCATGAGGTTGCCCATGTGCTTTCTCGTCATGGAGCAGAACGAGTTTCTCAACAAATTGGATTAGAGTTGGCATTGCAAACAACCGATGCCATCAGTAGAAACAAAATGGACAATCAAGGAAATCAAAAAGCATTGATGTCTGCATTAGGCTTGGGAGCTCAACTCGGAGTTTTGTTGCCATTTAGCCGAACTCATGAAAGTGAAGCCGATTTATTCGGAATTGATCTTATGGCAAAAGCCGGGTTTGATCCACGACAAAGTGTGAATTTATGGAAAAACATGGCTGCTGCATCAAGTTCCAGAGTCCCTCAATTTATGTCAACTCATCCGAATCCTGAGAAAAGGATTGAGAAGCTCTCGGCATACATGCCCAATGCTTTACAGTTGCAACAACAAGCATTGCAACAAGGCAAACGTCCTCGTTGCCAATAAAGCTTAAAGCCAGGTTTTAGATACAAAAACAGGCTGAATGTTATATAACAGACAGCCTGTTCACAGTGACTCCATTAAGATGATTGTTATTTCATAACTTTCTTAACGAAACCAATTACGATTAATAATACAATCGCTCCGATAGTTGCGTTCAGGATAGAACCAAGTAAACCTCCAGCGATTGAAACACCAAGTTTGCCCAGCAAAAATCCACCAACAAAAGCGCCTAGAATACCAATAACAATATTTGCTACCAATCCAAAACCCGAACCTTTCATCAAGGTTCCGGCAAGCCAACCGGCAACCGCACCTATCAGTAATGTAATTAATAAACTTTCAAGACTCATAAATTTTCCCCTTTGATTTAATTAGAACATCCAATATAACATGAATAACCTGTATTTTTTCATTGCGTATCAATTGTTTACATTAGGATTTTCTTACCTTGGAGAAAACTTTTAATACCTTATACTTTTTTGACCTGGTTTTCTGAAAATTTCGATGGTACTAGTATCTTTAAAATTTTTGGGGAAAAGAAATGAAAAAAATTATTATATTTTGTGTTTTATTGGGTCCTGTTTTTATTACAAAAGCAGTCACATTGACTGTTGGTCCCGGGAATGATTGCGGGTTTCCTAATATTCTTACAGCACTCAACTTCGCTGGTTCTGGTGATACAATCATGATTGCAGAAGGAACATATAGTGGAGTTGAAGCTAAATTATACATCGATAAAAGTTTAAATATTTGGGGTGGACTTGATAGCAACTGTCAGGTTTTTACCGCCAATCGCACTTACCTGCAATTAGATGATATAGGACCGGTTTTGGAAATTGATGTGAGTGGAGGCGAAACCGTCAGCATTTCAGGGTTGGATATTAGCGGAGCACAACACGATAACTTTAATGATTATGATGGTGGTATTTATGTTTATGGGAATGGAACGCTCAATATTGAAAACTCACATATCCACGACAACGAATCATTCTTTGGTGGTGGTATTAGTGTCCGATCAGGAGCTCAACTGAACCTGTCAGGCAATACTGAAATCTATCGCAACGCATCGAGTGATGGTGGTGGAATTTTCTGCGGTTCTTCCACAATTTCAGCCTACGATACGGTTATCGGAAAATTTGCTGATGGAATCGACAAGGGCAACACAGTTGCCGGTGAAAATGGTCAAGGTGGTGGAATCAGTGCTTTATCTTGTACAATCAGCTTGGGAAATACATTAAATGGTAATGGACCTGTTGATATCAGCTATAACAAGAGTTCCAATGGTGCTGGAATCTATGCTCATAACAGTATATTGACCTTTCATCATGAAGGTAGTCGTTTGAGTTTTAATGAACTTGCAAATGTTAGCGGTGACGGAAACAGTTTATTATTATCGGGTACAACATTTGCCCAACTGAGTGATTTAGAAATCAGTGATAATAAATTCACATCAGTAATCTCTGTTCAAGATACCGCAAGTTTTGTATTAGGGTCGGTCTGTGCAAATCCTCCGTGTACTAAAATCATGAGAAACACCGGTTCAATTTTCAGATTCACCGGCGGTTCATCAGGTACAGTGCATAAAACTTTGGTAGTCGATAACACAAACAGCAGTATAGTCGATGTCGTTGGTCAGACTTCTGTCCAGGTTGATATAGATAATTCTGTATTTGCAAACAACACTCTCAATACCAACTCTTCAGGATTGATTTTTTCCAACTTTGCCGGAACAATAAATTTAAACAATGTGACCCTTGCTCACAACAATAATGACGAGGCCATTTTTTACACTTTGGGTAGTGGAGCCATCAATTTTGATGGCGGTATAATCTGGGGAAACACTGCAACCTCACTTTTACACTCAAATAATCAGGGAAATGTTGTTGTCGAAAATTCAGTGATTCAATATGATACTTTTGGAATGGTCAATACTATACAAGCTGATCCATTATTCGCCAATCCTGCCTCCGGAAATTTCCATATTCAAGGTGATTCTCCGGCGGTTGACCATTTTGTAGGCACTTTGGATTCCGATTTTGAAAATGATACCAGACCACAAGGTGCAATGGATGATGCCGGAGCCGATGAGTTTAAAGATTTAATTTTTGCAGATGGCTTTGAACTTTAAGAGTGATTGTTTTAACTATCGAAAGAAAATATAATCAAATACATTGATGAGTTAATGACATAATGTCTTCAGAAAATTCCAGAGAAAGCTTCGAGAAAGTAAAATTATGGTTCACAAAATTGGTGAACCATAATTCTGTGGAGCAGACCAAAGAAATAAATAACCTGCTTAAACAAGGAGTTCTCAATCAATCTCAGTCGGAATTACTGAGACAAATGCTTAATGCTGACAGCGAACCGGATTTAACAGAAAATATTCAATCTGTATCAAACAAAATAACTATAGATGAATCTATTGAAGATTCAGATTTATTAGAAAAACAAATCAATCAATATCGAGTCATTAAAGTTCTTGGTCTTGGAGGAATGGGGCAAGTTTATTTGGCGGAACGAAATGACGGAATGTTTGAACAAAAAGTCGCGCTTAAACTTCCAAACCATAA
>JAGRJP010000199.1 GCA_020442665.1 Lysobacterales bacterium | reverse complement strand
ACCTGATTTTACCGGTTCGTTACCGAATTTCTGCAACCTGGGGAGCTCATGAAGGTTCCATGTTGCTTTGGGTGACAATTCAGGCATTATGGACTGCCATGGTTGCGTTGTTCTCAAAATCTTTGTCTCTGAAACAAATTGCCAGAGTTTTAGCTATTCTGGGTGTTATTTCTCTGGGATTCGCAGCATTTGTTTATATCACCTCCAATCCTTTCTTAAGGACATTCCCTGCGCCGATGGATGGCAATGATTTGAATCCGCTTTTACAGGATATTGGTTTGATTATTCATCCGCCAATTTTATACATGGGATATGTTGGTCTATCAGTTCCTTTTGCTTTATCAGTTGCTGCCTTATTGGGTGGGAAAATTGATGAAAACTGGATTCGTTGGTCTCGTCCGTGGACGAATATTGCCTGGGGATGCTTAACTTTAGGAATTGTCCTTGGAAGCTGGTGGGCTTATTATGAGCTCGGCTGGGGCGGCTGGTGGTTTTGGGATCCGGTTGAAAATGCATCATTTTTACCCTGGTTGGCAGCAGTTGGTTTGATTCATGTTCAGGCTGTGAGTGAAAAACGCAATGCTTTCCGTGGTTGGACGGTATTACTGGCAATCATCGCATTCAGTTTGAGTGTACTAGGAACTTTTTTGGTTCGTTCAGGTGTTTTAACCTCGGTTCATGCCTTTGCCAGTGACCCAACAAGAGGAGTTTTCGTTCTCGGTTTACTTGCAGCTTATGCCGGTGGTTCGTTGTTTCTTTATGCAATAAGAGCGCATAAACTTAAATCTGCCGGAGGGTTTCAGCTCAGTTCCAGAGAAACGATGTTGTTGATTAACTCAATATTATTCATTACTGTTTGTTTTATGGTTCTAATGGGAACATTATTTCCGTTGATTTTTGAAGCCTTTGATAAAAAGATTTCTGTTGGACCACCATACTTCGGTTCTATGTTTTTTATGTTCATGATTCCGGTAGTAATGATGTTGCCTTTGGGTGTTCTTTATCGCTGGCGAAAAGATGAATTTATCCGAATCATTATGAAATTGATTCCTGCTTTTGTGGTTTCAGTTTCAATGACATTATTAGCGGTTTGGTATTTTGAAGGATTAAATATAAAAGCCACCTTAGGTGTTTTTGCCTCTTTTTGGGTATTCACTTCGATATTGTTTGCATTGAAGAGCAGTTGGAAATTAAGCCGAGGATTATGGGGGATGCATATTGCTCACTTTGGCTTTGCCGTTTACCTCTTTGGAGTTTCCATGACGGAACATACAGATTTTGAGATTGACACTTTAATGCATCCCAATGAAGTCAAAATGGTTCAGGGTTATTCCGTAGAATTTAAAGGTGTGGAGCAAAAACAAATCGAGAACTATATGGCTGATGTCGGACATTTCGTTGTTACTAAAAATAATGAACACGTTGCTGATATGAATCCGCAAAAACGTATTTATTTACGTCGAAGCAATCCTATGACTGAAGCGGCAATTGACCCCGGATTCACCCGAGATTTGTATATTTCACTCGGTGAACAAATCAATGATAATGGTGGCTGGGCTGTTCGGGTTTACATTAAACCATTCATTCGCTGGATGTGGGGTGGCGGTT
>JAGRJP010000198.1:9873-17691 GCA_020442665.1 Lysobacterales bacterium | reverse complement strand
CAACAATCAAACGGTTTGTTAACACAACGGGACTTTCATGATTATCAGGTATTGGTTCGAGAACCTCTGGTCGACAATATTCAAGGCTGGACAATCATGACAAACTCTGCACCGACTACCGGAGGCATGTTAATTATTGAGCAGCTTAAACACATTCTGAATAATCCAAATAAACCTGATGGTGTTGGAATAATCGAAGCAATGATGCATGCCGATGGCATTAAAAACTCCGAAAGCATTCATTTGCAAAGCTCAAAAGGCACAACTCACATGAGTGTTATCGATCAACAAGGAAATGTTGCCAGTCTGACAGTATCCAACGGCGAAGGATGTGGTTATGTTGTGCCAGATAGCGGTTTTATGCTCAATAATTTTTTGGGTGAAGAAGATATAAACATAGGTGGTTTTTTTAATTTTCAGCCGGATTCTCGAATGATTTCTATGATGTCACCAACAATTCTTGAAAATCACGATTGCAAGATTGCCTTGGGGACAGGGGGCTCAAATCGTATCAAAACTGCATTGTTTCAGGTGATTTATCATATAATTTGCGGGAAAACTCTCAGCCAAGCTGTCAATGCTGCGCGCATGCACTACGAAAACGATACTCTGGATATCGAAAAAGGGGTTAATTTACAAAAGATTGAGTCGCTTCTTGGCTCATTTGGAAAAGTCAACCAATGGAAAACCCGTAGTTTGTTTTTCGGAGGAGTCAACGCTGTTCGCTCAGGCGATTGCATTTCCGCCACGGGAGACAGTCGCAGGAAAGGTGTGGGAATTATTGGTGTTATATAATGCTGAAATATGTATCTATTCATACTGTTATTAGTTGGTAAATTGTAGAGATTACAATTAATTTATGTTTTTCACCGGTGTTTTTATAACCTTGATTTTGTTGAATTTCTCTTTGTAATTGTTTTCATACATGTTACTGTGAAGCATCAAAGGCAAAATCCTTTTGGAATATCGAGGTCATTTATGAAAACAATCAAACCCATTTCTTTTATATATTGTGCGCTTTTAATCCTGTTAATTCCAGATTCTGCAAATGCAGTAAATGATGAAGGAAGTTATTATGACTACCCGCTCCAGCAGTATTATTACGCTATTAACAGCAGCTCTTTTGGCAGGGCTTCATTTTATGAAGCTTCAGGAATATCGAGTATAAATGAGGTTGATCCCAATGACTTTCGAAATCAAATGAAGACTCACAAAAAATCTAATGCGTTTTATAAGGTGACCCTGAGCAGAGGTGTTTTCTTTGATTCGCAATTATTCTCCAGTTATATTTCTGGTAACAGTGTCACTCCTGAAAACCTGACAATTCAATTAATGGATTCGAGTGGAAACGTTTCGGCAGCCTGGGAACTTGGCAACGCCTATATGGTTAGTTATAATATTTCCGCAGGAACGCAAAATGACGGTATCACTGTTAATTCTGTTACACTCGCATACGGCTGGATGCAAAGAAACTTTTAGCTGGCGGCAGCAACCGGTGACAGTTGCAGAAAAGGCGTGGGAATTATTGGGTTTCAAAATTAGTACTAATTGATCAAAGTAAAACTCTGGTTCTAAAAGCCTCTTTGCTGTTTAATATCTTCCCAAGCCGCCTGAATTTTCTGAGTTTTGTTTTTGGCGATTTCAATCATTTCCGGTGGCATTCCTTTCGCAATTAACTTGTCTGGGTGATGAGAACTCATGAGTTTTTTATAGGCTTTTCGAATGACCGCCTTGGAGTCAGATTGATTGACACCCAAAACCTGATAAGGATTGGTTTTCTGTTGTTGAGGTCGTGTCCATTGTTGTCTTTGATTAGAAGATTGTGAACGACTGCCGTTGGCATTAAAGCCTCGCATTCGGGCTAAAGTGATGAATAAATTCTGTGGAAATCTTAAATACTCACAAATTTGCAACATCAATTGCCACTCGGATTGTTTGATTTGGTTTTCAGCGGCAGCCACTTCCAGTAACATTTCCATAAACATTTGCTTGATAGAATATGACCTGCCGGATGCGAAGTAAAGTTTCTCAATTACCGGACGGATATCAAAACCCGGTTGTTTCCCCTGATTGAAATAATCGATAGCTTGTTTTCTATGTTCTGCTGTTAATTGCATTCTCTGCATGATGGATTCGCAACGGCGAATTTCATCCTTGGTAACGACTCCATCTACTTTTGCAAGTTTACCGATAGACGTGAACAATGCCTCAAAATAGCTTTGTTGAACCCGATATTGTCGGCTAGGTTCTCCTAATAAATTCTCACGAACCCAAACCTCAGCTCTGCTTCCTAGCAATGCACCAAATATCATGCCAAAAAAACCACCAAACTTAAAGCCGATAATGGAGCCAATCAAAGAGCCGATGAAAATCATAGAAAATGTCGATTAAAAATAGTTAAGTGTAACTTCACAATGTATTGTTAAATTGAGAGATTTCAACATTATCCCAAAATAATGATTCATCAACTAGTGTAAAAAGTAATTACAATTTATTTTGTCGATAAAAGCAAACCACATGGTGATAGAATACTCTTTTTATTGATATATCAGATAATAAGATGTTTGCAGTTATTTTTAGAGCTGAAATTAAACAATTGGACGAACAATACTCAGAAACCGCTAAAAGACTGCGTGAACTTGCAATGACAAAATATGATTGTATTGATTTTATTGCTGTCACCGAAGGAAATCAGGAGATAGCAGTTTCTTATTGGAAATCTGAAGAAGATATCAAACGATGGCAAAAAAACTCTGAACATTTACAAGCTCAGAAAATGGGCAAGGAAAAGTGGTATCAATCCTACCAAGTTCAGATTGCAGAGTTGAAATAGTCTTTTTTTAGTTCACAATTCTTTATACACTTTTCCGCCTTTCATTACAAAGGTCACATCTTCAAGAGTTTTGATGTTTTTCAAAGGATTTTCGCTTACTGCTATGATATCTGCAAGCATGCCTTGTTTGATTTGTCCCCGGTCTTTGACTCCCAATAACTCAGCTGAGTTTATTGTGGCGGATTGAATAGCATCGAGTTCGCTCATACCTTGTTCCATCATTGCTGAAAGTTCGTGAGCATTATCTCCGTGAGGAATCAGTGGAGAGTCAGTTCCCAGTGCAATTTTCACACCTGCTTTGATGGCTTTGGAAAGATTTTCTTTTGCTAATGGAAGAACATATTTTGCTTTGGCCGCAATTTTGGGATCGTTGCGGTCAATTCCTTCCATGACAAAATCCACTAAACCAGTCGTCGGAACCAAAAAGACATTGTGTTTTTTCATCATTCGAATGCCTTCGTCATCCAAAAGTGACCCATGTTCAATGGACGAAACTCCGGCATTAATCGCTGCTTTAATCCCTTCAGCTCCGTGAGCATGAGCGGCAACCTTCGTATGATGTCTTTCGGCTTCTTCGACTATAGCTTTCATTTCTTCATCGCTGAGTTGTTGAGCCCCAACCGAATCCTCCAAAGACATGACTCCGGCTGTAGCGTGAATTTTTATCACTTTAGCACCATGTTTAATTTGATATCGAACCGCTTCAATCGCTTCGCCCATATTATTAACCACACCATGTTTTGGTTCAGGATCAAATAAGTTTTCAGAAAGACCTAGCGTCAAATCGGCATGTCCTCCGCTGATAGTGACCATATGTCCGGCAGGAATAATTCTTGGTGAAACAATCCAACCTTCCTGTTCAGCTTCTGACAAAGCAACACCAATTAATTCACCGGTTATATGAACCTGGCCAACATTTCTGACGGTTGTGAATCCGGCCATGAGGGTCTTTTCAGCATTTTTTGTTGCTCGGATTGCACCTTTGCTGGCACTCTCGTGTGTGATAATTTTTCCAAAACCATCACTATAGTCCAAATCCAGATGGGTGTGCATATCCATCAAACCCGGAAGTAATATTTGTCCCTTTAACTCGATGACTTTAATGTCCTGAGGAACTGATTCTGGATTTATGGCTGAAATTTTACCATCTTTAATTAAGATATTGGCAGGCTCAACCAGTTTGCCGGATTTCACATCGAGATAGGCATTAGCCTTAATATATGAATCTGCTGATGCAGAAGTATTGGCTAGGATAAAGCTTAAAATTAATAAAATGAATTTCATATCACAACCTGATTGAATTAAACTTAACCTAATATATCTCAAAAAGCTAAATTTCTATAGCAAAACACTTACATAAACAAACTTCTACCACCATCCACCGGAATGATTTGTCCGGTGATGTAGTCATTACTGATAAGATATTTTATTGTGTGATAGATATTTTGCGGGCTTCCGGTTTTTTGCAGAGCAATTCGATCCAGAATGTCCTCTTTTTCATAACCCGGCATATCCTGCTCCGGCCAGATGATACAACCCGGAGAGATGCCATTAACTCTGACATCCGGGGCAAATTCTCTCGCCAGTGATTGAACCATCATTTTGTTAGCGGATTTAGCCATTGAGTACAGCGGATATTTTTTCAGTGGTTTATCAGCATGAATATCCACCATGTTGATAATGCAGCCTTTGCTTTCTTTTAACAGCGGATAACAGGCTTTGGAAACAAACAGCGGGCCTCTGACATTGCTGTTGAATAACTTGTCGTAATTCTCAGGAGTGATGTCTTCAATATCCGTGGGGAAAAAATCCGAAGCGTTGTTGACTACAACATCAAGGCGACCAAACTGACTTTGAATCAACCCGGCAAGTTCAGAAAAATCGGTTTCCTGATTGAAATCAGCCTGAAAGGAAATGCAGGAATCAGTACGAATTTGATTGAGTTGTTGCTGCAAATCTTGCGTTTGTGCAGATGAACTTCGATAATGCAGAACCATATGATAACCGTTGGCATGAGCCGAACGGGCGATATAAGCACCGATTCTCTGTGCCGCCCCGGTCACCAGCATCACTTTATTAATTTCTGCCATTGCAAATGTCTCAACAGGATTCGTTACAACATAGTTTAGCACGCCACACTCAGGCACTAAAGGATAAAATCACAGAAAAAATCGCTCAAACCGGCGACATCAGTTTTGCCGAATACATGAACATATGCCTGTATCAGCCGGGCCTCGGGTATTATTCCTCAGGGATGCACAAGTTTGGCAAAGAGGGCGATTTTATCACTTCGCCGGAGTTGGGAGATTTGTTTGCCCGCACTTTTGCCATGCAGTTTCAGCAGATTTTATCTCAACTGGTCAAACCTGTGATTCTGGAACTCGGAGCCGGAACCGGACAATTTTGTTTTGATTGTTTGACAGAATTAGACAATCTGAACAGCTTACCGGAAAAGTATTACATTCTGGAAATCAGCGCTGACTTAAAGGAAAGACAAAAACAGAAAATAAACTCTCTTCCTGATTCTATACGCCAACGTGTTGAATGGATATCACAACCACTACAGGAAAAGTATGAAGGCATCATTTTTGCCAATGAGGTGATTGATGCTCTGGCTGTTGAGGTTTTTAAATATTCGAACAATCAATATCTGCAAATGCGGGTGGATTACGAGGAAAATTTCAAAACAAAGTGGTCAGAATTTCCGCAAGGTTTGCTGAAACAATTAAAGGCAAAAGAATTAAACCTTCCGGAAAACTATGTCTCCGAGTTTGTTCCCAATCTTTCCGCCTGGTTGCAATCCATCACCCAAAACCTGCAAAAAGGTGTGGTATTGTTTGTCGATTACGGTTACGAACGCGATGCTTATTATCATTCGCAAAGGAATCAGGGCACTTTAGTTTGCCATCATCGGCACAAATCCAATTTCGAATATTTTGAAAACATCGGCTTGCAGGATATCACTTCATTTGTGGATTTTACCGCTGTAGCCGAAGCTGCGGATGATTGTGGACTGGATGTCGAAGGTTACACCACTCAGGCTTGTTTTTTGATGAGTCTGGGCATTCAGAACCTGCTTGGTGATAGTGATGACAACTACAGCAAATACTACGAAAAAACCACTGAACTAAAAAAACTCACGCTTCCTTCGGAGATGGGAGAAAAATTTAAAGTTATCGGCCTATCCCGAAATTTCAATCAGGAGTTCAGTGGGTTTGCAATGATGAATTTATTGCACCTTTTGTAATTATAGCCAATTTTTTCGATATAGTGTCTGATTGACCCTTTCAGTTTTTTAATTTAAAATTTAAAAAAATCAGGTGGGGAATCTCATGAAAATCCATATCAATCCAAACAGGCTTATATTCAAAGCCGTTATTATCCTTGTTGTGCTCAATTTACTGATAACAAATTCCATTGCAAAACAAAGTAAGTCCTCTAAAAACCAAATCATATTGCCGGGATTTTCAGAGCTGGTAAAGTCAGCCTCTCCTGCAGTTGTTTCCATACAAGCAGTTAAGCTTTTTGATAAAAGTTTAATTGCGGACTCTGCTAATCTTCCTTCAGAGCTTTTTCCACTCCCGGAAGATAATAATGAAGCTGATTCACCGCAAGAAGAAATGAGAAGTGATTCGAGTGGTTCCGGGTTTATTATCAGTTCTGATGGGCTGATTATTACCAACCATCATGTGATTGAAGGCGCTCTACGCATTATTGTCCACTATCGTGACCGCGACTATTCTGCCAAAGTTCTGGGTGATGACTCTTCCAATGATATTGCACTGTTAAAAATTGAGTCAAAAGTTGAGTTTCCGTATCTTAAACTGGCTGACAGCGACCAGGTACAGATGGGTGACTGGTTGATGGTTATTGGATCTCCTCTTCAGCTTTCCAATTCTGTCTCTGTTGGTATTGTTTCTGCCAAAGGACGTTCTATCAACATAACTCCGGATAGAAGTCTGGAGAGTTTTATACAAACAGATGCGGCTATTAATTTCGGAAATTCCGGTGGCCCGCTGATTAATCTTAATGGAGAAGTGATCGGAGTTGCAACAGCTGTCAACTTTGGTTCAGAAAACATTGGTTTTGCAGTTCCTTCAAATATCGTCTCATACATTTTGCCACAGTTAAGGGAAAATGGCAGAGTCCATCGTGGTTTTATTGGAGTGCAAAATATAACTGTGGATGCTGACATCGCACAATCTTTTGGTCTGAGTCAATCAGGAGGTGTTTTGATTGAAAGTGTTTTTCCGGACACACCTGCTGAAACAGCTGGTCTGAAACATGGCGATATCATCCTGAGTGCCGACAAGAAAAAAATTACTAATAGCACTGCTCTTACAAATTACATTGCTTCCTTAAAACCCGGAACAAAAACCCGATTGGAAATTTTCAGAAATGCTCAATACGGATTTTATGATATTGTTGTAGGGGAGAGAGAACCCATCGTCGACTCTAAAGTTGAATCTAATGACAACAATCATAATGATGATTTTTGGCCGGGATTAAAATATGAAACGACATATGTACACGATCAGCAGTTTGTGTATATTACAGATATTAACCCACTCAGTTATTTTTATGATAAAAATGTGCGATCACAAGATATTATCATGGAAGTTAACGGCAAGATTCTCAATTCAGCTGATGAGTTCAAAATTATACTTGAATCCGTTAAATCAGGTGATTTGCTCAGACTTTATCTGATAAATCAAACTTCTGGAGGGTTTTACGCTCTTATCAGGGTTCCGTGACCAGTAACAAATTTGAAACCTGACAGTAAAGATTCAAAGAAGCAGGAATACAAGGCCAGTGTGTAATTGACCATTATCAACAAAAGAGTAATTTGAGTGGAATTAAAATCTGTTCATTGACGTCGGATGCTATAATTTTATAGTGGTTATTGGTGGAGATGGGGTGCTTGTGATTTTAAATTCTATAAAGAAATTTCATATTATCATGGCAATGACAGTGACTCTGTTATG